>CAXMRP010000168.1:0-6641 GCA_964196155.1 uncultured Polyangiaceae bacterium | reverse complement strand
CGGCTGGTCACCGACGCCGGCATCGTGCGCCATCGCGGCAAGATCACTTCGACCATCAACAATGCCAACCGGGCGCTGGAGCTGGCCGGTGAATTTGGCTCACTCGCCGCCTATTTCTGGCGCCACGAGCCGGACCCGGCCTCGCGGCCACAGAAAATGGACAAGGCCACCTTGTTCACGCTGGCCACTACGCCCGAATCAACCGCCCTGTCCAATGACCTTAAAAAACGCGGCTGGTCATTTGTCGGGCCGACCACGGTTTACGCCTTCATGCAGGCGATGGGCATGGTCAACGACCATCTGGAAGGCTGCCACTGCCGGGAAGAATGCGAGGCGGCGCGCGATAAACTTGCCCGGCCCACATGAACCTGTGACCCGCATGAACGTCGGCCCACAATTTGACGACCCTTCGGTCCGCGCCGCCTACGATGCATTCAGCGGATCGGTCAAACCTGACTTGCTGGCGTTGCGGGCGCTGGCATTTGAAACCGCCGCCGGGTTGGCGGGGGTCGGGCCACTCTCAGAGGCGCTGAAATGGGGTCAACCGGCCTTTGTCACCAAAAACCGCACCGGCAGCACCTTCCGGCTTGGCCAGGTCAGGGCAGGGACGACCGGCGACATCTCCGGCTATGCCGTCTACTTCCTGTGTCAGACCAGCCTGGTCGCCGGATTTCGTGAGGAATATGGCGACGTCCTGCGCCTTGAGGGAAGCCGGGAAATCCGCTTCAAAACCGGCGAAAAATTTCCGCGCGCCATCGTTTCCCACTGCTTTGCACAGGCGCTGACATATAATATTTCTGTCTAAGATGTTGAAATATAATCAGTTTTAAATATGAACGCTTTCTGAACAACGCTCTCAGGCTTGGTTAAGGCCGGTTTACCTAATTTGGCATCAACAAACGGGGACACACCCAGACGGGGACCCCAGCGAAGTAGCGTAAACGTCGATTTGAGGGAGCAAAACAATGATCCGCAGCGCAATTACAGCAGCAGCCCTGGTCACCGCCGCACTGATCGCCATCAGTTCATCGGCCATCGGTTCGGGCACCACCGCCGGTGCACCGTCCTCGCAGGATTTGCAAATGACCCAGATCGCCAATGATTATGCCTTCGGCGGCGCCAGCTACACGATCCTGTCCGGCGTCACCGTGATGGAAAAGTCCGCCACCGGCTGCGCCACCGACATCACCCACATCGTCACCGTCCCGCGTCAGGACACCACGACAGTCGCCAAGAAGAGCGATCGTCTCCCGTCCTTCGGCTGCACGCTCATCGCTCTGAAGTAACCCGCTTCTCTAATTCCCCGACACCGGAACACCGAAGCCCTTCCTCCCAAGCTTCCCACCGGTTTTAAATTTCGGCCCGCATCCGGTTCCCTCCAGTCCCGGTTGCGGGCCGAGATTTGTCCAGAGCAATTTCAGCCAGCTTGCCGCACTCCGGCGCTTGAGTTAGGAACACCGCGCCCGCGCCAACTGTCGTTGGCCGGATTTTTGATTCACGAAATTCCAAGCCGAATACCGACCAGAATACCGAGCCAAAAAACCCTCATGGCCAAGTCCGACAAAAAACCCAGCCGCATCAGGCCACGCCTGCCGCGCGGCTTTGCCGACCGCGACGCCGCCGACATCCGCGCCGTCGATCAGATGATGGGCAAGATCAAGGGCGTCTATGAGCGCTACGGCTTCGATCCGGTGGAAACGCCATTTTTTGAGTATACCGAGGCGCTGGGCAAGTTTTTGCCCGATTCCGACCGGCCCAACGAGGGCGTCTTTTCGCTTCAAGATGATGACGACCAGTGGCTGAGCCTGCGCTATGACCTGACCGCGCCGCTCGCCCGCTATGTGGCGGAGCATTACAACGACCTGCCGAAACCCTATCGCAGCTATCGCTCAGGCTGGGTGTTCCGCAACGAAAAGCCCGGGCCGGGCCGCTTTCGCCAGTTCATGCAGATGGACGCCGACACGGTCGGCACGTCCTCGGTCGCCGCCGACGCCGAAATGGCGATGATGATGGCCGATGTCATGGAGGCGGTGGGCCTCGAAGGGCAGTACATAGTCCGAGTGAATAGTCGCCGGGTTCTCGATGGAATATTAGATTCCATCGGTCTGGCTGGGCCGGGCAATGATCAAACTCGACTTACAGTATTGCGGGCGCTAGATAAATTTGACCGGCTGCATTCAGATGGAGTCAGACACCTCTTGATGGATGGCCGAGTAGATGAAAGCGGTGATTTCACAAAGGGCGCTGGTCTTGATCGTGACCAAGCAGATATTTTGGTCCAACTGCTCGACGATCAATGGCTTGCGTTTCTTGTGCTCCCCGACAATTTAGCCATTCACAATAGTCGGACATACGAACAATACCTTGCAGATTTCGAGCCCGAAGATCCAGCTGATTGGGAAAGCCACGAAGAATACCTGGAAAACGCGGTCACAAAACCGTCAAGGCGAGAAGATTGGGAGTATTTGCAGACTGCTTTCGTCGAAAGCGAGTTAGAGGCCCGTAATACTTCATTGGAATATCTCGGGAAGCTCGAGAAATCGCGGTTCACGTTGAATCGTAAATTTCGGGAGGGAATGCGGGAACTGTTCGAGATAGTTCAACTCTGCTCCGAC
The DNA here is from genome assembly GCA_964196155.1 of uncultured Polyangiaceae bacterium. Lineage (GTDB taxonomy): Bacteria > Pseudomonadota > Alphaproteobacteria > Rhizobiales > Afifellaceae > CAXMRP01. The sequence continues at coordinate 4,026 of CAXMRP010000168.1, read as the reverse complement.
TGCGGATATTCAGCGCTGAAGATTCGCCCTGACATAACTTGCGTCCGGGGCCTGGAATATTACACCGGCCCGGTGTTCGAGGCCGATCTGACATTCGAAACTGTCAATGAAAAGGGCAAGAAGGTCATCTTCGGCTCTGTCGGCGGCGGCGGGCGTTATGACGGGCTGGTTGGCCGGTTCAAGGGCGAGAATGTGCCCGCAACCGGCTTTTCCATTGGTGTGTCGCGGCTCGCCTCGGCGCTGAAAAACCTTGGCAAGCTCGGTGGCGACGCGGCCGACGGCCCGGTGATCGTCACGGTCATGGACAAGGGCCGCATCGCCGACTATCAGCGAATGACGGCAGAACTTCGTGGCGGCTTGAACAAGGACCGAAAGCCGGGCGATCCAATCATTCCGGTTGAGATGTATCTCGGCAACCCCAAGAAATTCGGTAAACAGCTTGAGTACGCTGACAAGCGAAATTCACCATGTGTGGTCATTCAGGGCGAAGACGAGATTAAGATTAAAGACCCGGAAACTGGTGAAATGGTCCTGCGTGAAACGCCAATTGTCATCATAAAAGACATGATCGAGGGCAAGAAGAAGGCTGCCGCCATCGCCGACAATCAGGAATGGCGCGACGAACGCCCCGGCCAGTTTGAGGTGGCCGCCGACGATCTGGTCGCCGAGGTCGCCAAATTGTTGGCGCGCCAGAAGGCGGGCTGATCCGCTCTGGACGCGCGTGCAGTCAAGATAATGGCCCGAACACCTGACCTGAAAAATATTCTGACCGCCGGCGGCGCCACCTGGCTCGATCTGCCGGTGTTGCACCCCGCCGATCCGTTTCTGGAGACGGCAGGCGAGGAAATCCGCCGCCGCATGTTCGTCACCGAAGGCCCAACCGGCGCGCGGCTGGCCCTGCGGCCCGATTTCACCATCCCCGCCGGCTTGTACCACATCGCCAGCGGCTCCGGCCCGGCGCGCTACGCATATGAAGGCATCGTCTTCCGCCGCCACGAGGCCGGCGACCTGTCCGAGCGCCGCGAGGCAGGCTACGAGGATATCGGCGATCCCGAAACCGCCGCCGCCGACGCCCGCACCCTGCAACTGGCGCTGGCCGCACTCGCGGCGCTTGGCGAAACCGGCCTCGTCATCCGCATCGGCGACATCAGCCTGTTTGCCGCGCTCACCGCCGCGCTCGGCCTGCCCGAACCGTGGCAGCGCCGCCTGCGCCGCTCCTACGGCAATGACGCCGCCATGGCCGAAAGCCTGGCCCGCCTTGCCGCCAATGACGAGGCAACAAACGGTCCCGCCGATCCCGAAATCGAGGCGCTGGCCCGCGATCACGACCACGACGGTCTGGTGGCCTGCCTCGCCGGGCGGCTGGCAAAAGCCGGGTTTTTGACCGGTACGGGCCGTACCGCAGTCGACATTGCGGCACGCTATCTCGACCGTCAGGCGCTGGCAGAATTCCGCGCAAGTGATAGCGAAATCAGTGTGTTGAACGCTTTTCTCGATCTTGAATCAGGACTTGAGGAAACTCCCGGCAAACTCCGCGAACTGGCCAGCGCCAACGATCTCGACCTTGGCCCAGCCATCGACGCCTTTGCCGCCCGTGCCCAGGCGCTGAAGGCGGCAGCCGGCAGTGTGCCGATCCGCTTTGATGGCGCATTCGGCCGTCCGCTCGATTATTACACCGGCCTGGTGTTCGAGATCGCCCGCAATACTGATGGCACAATTCTGGCTGGCGGTGGGCGTTATGATCGCCTGCTCGACATGCTCGGCGCGCCCGAACTGGTGCCCGCTGTTGGTCTGTCCCTGCGGCTGGATCGTATAGGCATTAAGAGTGCGGGGAGCCGGCCATGACCCTCACAATCGCCATCCCCTCCAAGGGCCGGATGCAGGCGGACAGTGCGGCGGTGTTTGAGCGCGCCGGCCTCGCCATCGAGACCTCCGGCGACGCGCGCACCTATCGCGGCCGGTTGGTTGGTGATGCGATCGCCGGCCACACTATCGAGATTGCCTATCTTTCCGCCTCCGAGATCGCCCGCGAAATCGCCGCCGGCTCGGTGCATTTCGGCATTACCGGCGAGGATCTGGTCCGCGAAACCATCGTCGATATCGAAAATTCCGTAAAACTGGTCAAACCGCTGGGTTTCGGCAAGGCCGATGTGGTTGTCGCGGTGCCCGACCCGTGGGTCGATGTGCGCACCATGGCCGACCTTGATGACGTTGCCGCCGGCTTCCGCGCCCGCCATGGTCGCCGCCTGCGCATCGCCACCAAATACTGGAACCTAACCCAGTCAAACTTCGCCAGCCACGGCATCGCGCTCTACCGCATCGTCGAAAGCCTCGGCGCCACCGAAGGCGCCCCGGCGGCCGGCCTTGCCGATGCCATTGTCGACATCACATCGACCGGCGCGACGCTGACCGCCAACCACCTGCGTATTCTCGATGATGGGGTGATATTGCACTCTGAGGCGCAACTGGTGCTGGCCCGGTGCGCCGATTGGCCAAACCCGGTGCGCAGCGCGGCAAGCGCCTTGATGCAAGCGCTGGGGATAACCGATCAGCAGTTTTAGCCGGCCCGCCTGCTATCAAGCGACAACGCCCCCGGTCCGAACGCCACCAGCATCAAAAGGCCGCCGGCAATGGCGAAATTCTTCACGAAGAACAGCATTTGCACTTGATCGGCAAAATCCCGGTGGAAGGTCAGCGCCGCGACAATCGTGAAACCGGCCAGCGCCAGCGCGGCAAGGCGGGTGAACAGGCCCGCCGCGACCAGCAGGCCGGCGCCAATCTCGGTAAGGATCACCAGCGGCAGCAATGAGCCGGGAACGCCGAAGAACTCCATATATTGCTGGGTGCCGCCATAGGCGCCGATCTTCTGAAAACCGGCCATGATGAACATCGATGCCAGCAGGATGCGCCCGACCAGGGCGGTAAGCGGTTGAAATTGTTCCATGGCAACGGCTCCGTTCGAATTTTCGTGTTTCGTCGGCCACTCACATAGGGCCGGCACAGGGCAATGCCATCGGGTGAACAAAGTGTTCGATGCCAAAATTCCCGCGCCAAGCATGCCTGGGGACCGGTCGCTGAAAACCGGTTGCTCGCCAAAACATTCCGCAAACCTTTGGCATTGATTATCTTTCCGTCATGACAAAAGGGGGATAAGATGGCCGGCGGCGGCCCGCTGAGCGGCCTGTTTTGATTGGCGGCCGCGAGGGAGCAGAATAATGAATGATATGGTGATCGATTTTGGGATCGTAGCCCGCAGCGGCCAGGATCCCATCGAATTCAAGTCCGGCGAAACGATTTTTGACACCGGCGATGAAGGCGATGTCGCTTATGTCGTGCGCTCGGGCACGGTTGAAATCAAATTTGAAGGCGTTGTGCTGGATACGGTTGCGCAGGGCAGTGTTTTTGGCGAAATGGCGTTGATCGATCCGGCGCCACGCAGCGCCGCGGCGATTGCCCAGGGCGATGTTGAAGTCGTGCCGATCGACAAGCGCACCTTCCTGTTTCTGGTTTCAGAAGCGCCCTATTTCGCGCTCAACGTCATGCGCCTTCTGGCCCGCCGCCTGAGGAATATGTCTGATTAGCACGCGCAATTTCAGGAAAAGTGGGAACCGGTTTTCCGCCCTGATATTGCATAGACAAAAAAGGGCGCGGCATGGCCGCGCCCTTGGTATTTTGTAGGATGATGCTTGGACTTAGAAGTCCATGCCACCCATGCCGCCACCGCCTGGCATCGCCGGCATGGCAGCTTCTTTTTTCGGCAGTTCAGCAACCATCGCTTCGGTGGTCACCAGCAGACCGGCAACCGATGAAGCATCCTGCAGTGCAACACGCACAACTTTGGTCGGATCGATGATACCGGCTGCCACGAGGTCTTTATATTCCTCATCCTGGGCATCGAAGCCGAAGTTTCCGCTCTTCTTTTCCAGAACCTTGCTGACAACGATGGAGCCTTCCACACCAGCATTTTCCGCGATCTGACGGATCGGAGATTCCAGCGCCTTCAGCACGATCTTGATACCGGTTTGG
>CAXMRP010000167.1:0-10595 GCA_964196155.1 uncultured Polyangiaceae bacterium | reverse complement strand
GCGCGCCAGAAAGGGAAGGCGTTGGCGTTGCGCGCGTTCACGCCGACATGGACGCCTGGGCAGGACATATTGGGGCAGGACATTTTGGGGCAAGACATTTCCGCAATGCGTGACAGCCACCTATCGAAGAGTGCCGAACCGACACCGGCGCGATGGGCCTGCGGCAAGACATTCAAATGGACGTGGGCCGGGTAGGCAGCAACAATTTGCGGCGGCGTTGTTTGCGGGTGGTGTATTTGAAAGGCGCGCTTTTGATCCCAGTTCCATTGTGCGGATTGATCAGGATCGGGTCTGGGATAACGAGCGCGCAGGTCCGGCCACCATAGCGCTTCCATCTGCGCACCGAACGCCTTTGTATCGACAGTGCCGACAGCAAACCCGACGATGCTTGTGCGGTGCGGTTTCTGGCCGTCGGTCGCGGGCCGGTTTTCAGATTTGCTCTCGAATTTGCGCTCGGATTTACTCTGGGCGACAAAACAGGTTTCCGGCGCGAGCGCCGCATAAGGTGCCGCATAGATGTGTCCCATCATCCGCCCGTCGCGATAGAGCGGGGCGGCATCCTTGCCGTATGCGCCGGTCGCCAGCGCGATCGCATATAGACTTTCAATGTCGTGCGATGCGAACGGGCGAATGGTGATCATGACAGGTGGGTATTATCATGCGGCCAAAGAGATTGGGTATACTATGTGCGGGCAAAGTGCCGGGTCGCATGGCCGCGGCGATATTATCAGCACTAAATAGTCGTGGGCACGTTCGCCAAATTAACGGGAGCGGGTTTTATCACGCACCGGATTCAACACCCAAACAAATTCGCGAGACGATTGGAATTGAACCGGTCCGGGATATCCAACGCTGCAAAACTGCCCCAGAGCATTTTTCGTGACTTCTGAATCACTCAAAACGCTCTTTTTGTGTGTTTTTACGCGCATTTTTGTCCGAAAACCGGTTCCCACTTTTCGGAATGCGCTCTAAGTCTCGCGCCATGCCCGAGAGTGTGCTTATTGCCTTTGCGACGTTTTTTGCCACGATTGGTCCGCCGGACGTCGCGGTTGTCTTTGCGGCGCTGACAGCGAAACATACCGCTGCCGAGCGGCGACGTCTGGCGATCAAGGCGACGCTGGTCGGCGCGGCGCTGCTGCTGTTCTTCGCGTTCTTCGGGCGGCCGCTGCTGACCTATCTCGGTATCACGCTGGCGGCGATGCGTACCGCCGGCGGTATCTTATTGCTGCTCATTGCAATCGACATGGTGTTTGCGCGGATGTCCGGCGGCACCTCGACGACGGCCGATGAAGACAAGGAGGCGGCCGGCCGCGAGGACATCTCGGTGTTTCCGCTGGCGACGCCGCTGATCGCCGGGCCCGGCGCAATCGGCGCGGCGATTCTGCTCGTTGCCGAAGCGCAGGGCGATCCGACCCGCATCGCCTGGGTAATTGGCGCCCTTGTCGCCGTGCTCGCCGTCACATTCGTCCTGATGATGGCCGCCAGTCAGGTGCAGAAAATCCTCGGGGTCACCGGTGTGCATGTTGTCACGCGGGTGCTGGGCATTTTGCTGGCGGCGCTGGCCGTGCAGTTTCTGTTCGACGGCATCAGCCAAAGCGGGATCCTCGGGTAAGGGATTGGCGCCCCGAAAATATCGTTTTGGCGTGAAACGCCTTGCACGGTTATTGTTTTCCTTTTGCTGGCCGCTCTTTCCCGTGTGGCAGGCTGCGTAGTCTCGCTAGCTTCCCTCTGGGAGGCCGGCGGTGCGGAGACCGGCCAGAACGCGAGACCTATGTTCGTTGTCGTGGTAAGGGTAACGCAGGTTGAAAGTCGAGATATTGTGCTGTGGGTGCATTTTTCGTAGCGCGTTAATCTGCGATTTTGCGGACTCTTCTTTTCCTAACTCGACCAAAGTCGCGGCCATGAGCAGCCGCGCAACCGGGAACGTAGGCGCCATTTCAATCGCCCTACCGATCCATTTTTCGGCGTTCTCCAGATCTCCGAGAAGAAAATGCGCATGACCAATATGGAAAGTGACGTTTGGAGGCGGGACAGGGTCAAACTTTAGCGCGATCTCACCAACTCCGACTGCACGTGCCGGATCACCCGCAAAATTCAACACTTCAGGAAAGAACGCCAGCGCATCAGTATTGTGGGGATCGAGCTTTAACGCTCGTTCAAAACTGGCAACAGATTTTTCCGGCTCAGGTAAAAACACTTGAACCCAACCGAGACGACTTTGCGCGAGAGAGGAGTTGGGCGCGAGCGCCACGGCTTTTTCCGCCTTGATTGCGGCGATTTCCAAACCATCATCATATCCCGGCCAGATAAACGACCAGCCGCTTTGATAAGGAAACACCTGGCCCGCCCAAGCATCGGAAAATTCCGGATCGATCTCAACTGCCTGTTCGAACAGGCGAATGGACTCCGCGTTGGTCTCAGGAGAGAACATGAAGAATTTGGAACGACCCCTCAAACTCAGTTCATATGCGGCAACACTCGCGGTGTTCCGGACCGGTGCTCGCTCCAGAGTCAGATTGACCTCAAGCGCTGACACAATTTTCGCAGCAATTTCGTCCTGAAGCGAAAAAATCTCCGCAAAATCCGCATCATAACGTTCGGCCCACAAATGGCCGCCAGTATTCGCATCGACCAATTGGGCATTGATCCGAACTTGCGATCCCATTTTGCGGATACTGCCTTCCAGGACATGACTGACGCCAAGGTCGAGACCGATTTTCCGGATATCAGTTGTTGTCTGTTTGTAAGCAAAGGACGAATTTCGTGCGATGACAAACAGTTCGGGGATCTTGGAGAGGTCGGTAATCAAATCTTCGGTCATACCATCGGCGAAATATTCCTGGTCGACATCGCCGGAAAAATTTTTGAATGGCAGAACAGCGATCGAGCGTCGGTCGTTTAAAAGGGCAGGTGCCTGCGCTTCGGCGGGGAGGGAGCCCGCAAGAGATTCGGCTTCATCAGTACATGAAATATCGGCGACAAATCGAAACCCACGCCGGGGCAATGTCCGAATAATCGACTGTGACTTTCCATCGTCACCAAGCGCCCGGCGGAGCGCGTTGATCCGGGCGTTAAGCGTACTGTCAGATACAATCCTGCCGTCCCAAACACTCTCGATAACTTCATCTTTGGTGACGACCCGACCGCGATTCTCGATGAGAAACACCAATAGAGCGAAGACCTGAGGCTGAACGGAAACAGGCTCATTGCCCACCGTTGTCAGCTCCAGGCGCTCGGAGTCGACCTCAAAAGTTCCAAATCTATAAATCAACTGTTCTCATGCACCCAGCAAGCGGAATAATGCGATTGGCAAGCCAGAAAGAAGCTTTTGTTCAAGCGACCATCTGGTGTCACGCCTACTTTAGCAACAGAAACAGGCAGGAGACAGCCCAATGACCATTCTGCAGACTACCTCCGGTTCAAATAGCACCGTGGTCCCATCGATTTGGGTCGTAATTCTCCGGTTTCTTATGGCGGTTGTAGAGTCCACCAAAAAAACAGGCGGGCAGGTGGGAACGTCATTTTGGGCCTACACCGAAGCAAACGGCAAAGGCGATACATCATCCTTCAACGGATTGTTGTGAAGGCAAATCCAGAGCAATTGCATGTCCGGTCGTGGCACTTAACGAAATTCCGGCACGTCGATTTGTATGCCCGGTTTTGCCCGGCAATCGGCCATGGCTGACTCCAGCGCCGAGGTCTCGGTTTTGACCCCAAGCGGTCATTCAACCGATAGTCAGTCTGAACGACAACTCCATCACGACCGAACTGCAAATTACGTGGCAGAAGGGCGCATGTGTGCTCCAGGGTTGTTCATGGCCCCGGCTTCCTGGTGGTAGTTTGGTATCAACGCATTTTTCCACTTTTCATACCGCGCTTGACCCCATGACATATGTTGTGTTGCCCTGTCGGCAAACACGGGAGGCAGGATCGATGGCGAAAAACGACACAGGGAAAGCGCGGGGTAATTCCGGCAAACGAGGGAATGACATATCGAAAAAGATCCCGAACGCCGCTTATGAAAAGGCACTGGTCCGCCAACAAATCGAGTTGGTCAAACTCCAGGAATGGGTGAAACACACCGGCCACCGGGTGGCAATCGTGTTCGAGGGCCGCGACGCCGCCGGCAAGGGCGGCACCATCAAGCGCATCACCGAGCCGCTAAACCCGCGCATCTGCCAGGTCGTGGCGCTGCCCGCGCCAACAGAGCGGGAAAAAACACAGTGGTATTTCCAACGCTATGTGCCCCACCTGCCTGCTGCCGGTGAGATCATCATATTCGACCGGTCCTGGTACAATCGCGCCGGCGTTGAACGGGTTATGGATTTTTGCACCGAAGAGGAATATCGGGAGTTCATGCGCAGCTGTCCGGAGTTTGAACGCATGCTGGTGCGTGCTGGCATTCAGCTGATCAAATACTGGTTTTCGGTCAGCGATGAAGAGCAGGAACGCCGGTTTCAAAAACGCCTGACAGACCCGACAAAACGCTGGAAGCTGAGCCCAATGGACCTGGAAAGCCGAAAGCGCTGGGTTGACTACTCGAAAGCCAAGGACATCATGTTTGCGCATACCGACATCAAACAGGCGCCTTGGTATGTGGTGGCCTCCGACGTCAAGAAACACGCCCGGCTCAACTGTATCAACCATTTGTTGTCAATGATTCCCTACGAAGACCTCACGCCGGAGACCATAGATCTGGAAGATCGGCCGGAACAGGCAGGCTATGTCCGCCCGCCGATGGATGACCAGACATTCGTTCAGGAAGTCCACCATTTGATCTAGCGTTTTACTCGAAAAACCGGTTCCCACTTTTTCGAATGCGCTCTCCAGGGTTCGCGCTCAAACGCGAACTTGAAATAGCTGTCGAACGTGGATGCGCCAATTTTCCGCCTAATAGCCGTGTGTTGGCGCAGGGCGCGCCAGGCCAGATAAACATGCCTTCCGGCCAATTGCGCCATCCCGTCACCGCCCGACCTGCCGTTCGCGGCGCAGGGTATAGATGCCGGTGGCGATGATGATCAGGGCGCCGACCCAGGTCCAGAAGTCGGGCAGTTGGCCGAACACCAGATAGCCGTACATGGTGCCCCAGATCAGCAGCGTATATTGCACCGGCGCGACGACCACCGCCTGCGCCACCTCCAGCGCCTTGATGACCAGCAGTTCGGCGAAGGCCGCCAGGACGGCGATTGCGGTCAGCAGGACCACTTCCAGTGTGGTCGCGGGCCAGATCCAGACAAACGGCAGCGGCACGGTGAGCAGCGCCGAGCCGACCAGCGCGGTGTAGGCCACCGTCGTTGCCGTGCGGTCGGTGCTGGCCAGCAGGCGTGACAGGATTTGGCGCAGGGCGAACAGGATGGCCGCCACCGCGACGAGCATCACTGCCGGATGGATGACGCCCAATCCCGGCCGGATGATGATCATGGCGCCGACAAAGCCGACGGTTACCGCGCTCCAGCGGCGGATGCCGACCGGTTCGCGCAGCACCAGCGCGGCCAACACCGTGACGATGAGCGGGGCAATGAAGCTGACCGCAATCGCGTCGGCCAGCGGCACGAAGCTGACGGCGATTATGAACAATGTCGCCGAAGACGCCGCCAGCGCGCCGCGAATTATCTGCAGGCCGGGACGGGCTGTATGCAGGATCGAAAATCCGCGTATTGCCAGCAGGATGATCACGCCGATCAGCAGACCCGACTGCCGCGCCCAGACAATCTGGACCGGGTTCAGCGTGTCGGTGAGAAACTTTCCTTGCGTGTCGATGGCGGAAAACAAAAACATGCCGCCGGCCATATAGGCGATGCCGAGGCGGCTTTGCGCCCAGCCGTGCGCAGCTGTCAGCGGAGTCGCCGGTGGTGGCGGCACATCGGGTGCTTCGGGGTTGGCCGACATGGCGGTGCCTTTATTTGACATATTGCAAAAGGCGCCGCGAATTGCGAGCGGATTTTTGGTCGCTGGCGCCCTGTCGCCGTTTGCCCAATCTTAAGCCTGTTTCGCTACACCGGCGGCATGGCGGATAGTTCACTCTTTGCTCAATTGCGCGACGGGCGCTGGTTCGACCGGGGCCGGCTGGCGGTGATTTTTCTGACGCTGGCGGTCGGTCTGTTGTCGATCCCGGTGTTCATGGTCGCCACCGGCGATGGCATCTTCAATGGGGCCGGCATTCCGCTCGGCACGGATTTTGGTCCGGTGTGGGCGGCCGGCGACATGGCGCGGCAGGGGCTTGGGCAAGCCGTCTACGACTTCAAGGCGCATTATGCGCATCAGCAAACGCTCTATGGCGAGAACGCGCCGTATCTGGTTTTCATGTATCCGCCGTTTCACCTGATCATCGCCGGCGCATTGTCGGCACTGCCTTATCTTTGGGCGTTGTGCGCGTGGGTGCTGGGCACGCTGGTATTTTATCTGCTGGCGGTGCGGATGGTCCTGCCCTCACCAATCGCGCTGTTCGGGGCGCTGGCGTTTACCGGCGTCGTCGTCAACATGATGTATGGCCAGAACGGCTTTTACACCGCCGGGCTGATGCTGCTCGGTCTGTGGCTTATCGACAAGCGGCCGATTGTTGCGGGCATCTGCATCGGGCTTTTGGCCTACAAGCCCCACTTCGGGGTGCTGTTTCCGCTGATCTTGTTGATGGAACGGCGGTTCGACACGATTGCGGCGGCGGCTGCGACGATCTTCGTTCTGGTTGGCGCCAGTGCAATGATTTTCGGCGTTGATATCTGGGCGGCGTTTGCCGGCTCGCTGCATGCCACCCGCACGGAAGTTCTGGAGCCGGGGATAGCCGGCTGGCAGCGGCTGCAATCGCTGTTTGCCTTCATGCGTATTCATGGCGCGCCGCTGGGTCTGGCCTACGGGGTGCAGGCGGCTGGTGCGCTGCTGGCCGCCGCGGCGTGTATCTGGCTGTGGTGGCGCGAGGTGCCGCGGGCGTTGCAATGTGCCGGGCTGGCCTCGGCGGCGCTGTGCATAAGCCCTTATATTCTGGACTATGACATGATGATTTTGGGCGTTGCGCTGATCTTTCTGGTGCGCGACGGGCTGGACCGGGGCTTTCGCGCTTACGAGCAGCTGGCGATCGGCGTCATCGGCCTGATACCGTTTTTCTATCAGGATTTCCTGCTCGGTTGGGGCGTGCCGGCCGGTTTCCTGTCAACGGTCGCGGTTTTGGCGATGACGCTCAGCCGGGCGCGGATGGCCGAGATACCGGTGGCCGCTTTTCAAAATGGTATCCAGCCGTCCAACAATACCGGACCCGCCGATCAGGCCGGTGCCGTCAGCCGAATTTGACCTTGAGGATTTCGTAGCCGCGGGCGCCGCCCGGTGCCGTCACTTCGACGGAATCGCCTTCGGTCTTGCCGATCAGCGCGCGGGCGATCGGCGAGGAAATCGAGATGCGGCCTTCCTTCACATCGGCTTCCATGTCGCCAACGATCTGGTATTTTTTCTCTTCGTCGGTGTCTTCATCGACAAGGGTGACTGTCGCCCCGAATATGATCGTGTCGCCGGACAGGCTGGCCAGATCAATGACATCGGCGCGGGACAGTTTTTCCTCCAGCTCCGCGATCCGGCCTTCGTTCAGGCTCTGCTGTTCCTTGGCCGCGTGATATTCGGCGTTCTCCGACAGGTCACCATGGGCGCGCGCCTCGGAAATTGCCTGAATGATCTGTGGCCGGTCCTGCGAGGTCCGGCGTTTCAGTTCCTGCTCCAGGTTGGAATAACCGGCAGGCGTCATCGGAACTTTTTCTATCACATCACCCTCCCTGGGTGCTGAACTGTAACCATCGATCAGGCATAAAAATGGTTCCACTTCCACGGAAGCGGAACCCGCAAATCACGTCATGCCGCTGGAAAATAGGACTGTAACGGTCGAACTTCAAGCTTTCCGGCGATCATCGCCTCAATTCCCTGTGCGGCGGCGCGGGCGCCGGCCAGCGTGGTGTAATAGGGTATTTTGTGCAAGAGCGCGGCGCGGCGCAAGGAACGTGAGTCCAAAATTGCCTGGGCGCCGTCGGTGGTGTTGATTACCAGCTGGATATCGCCGTTTGTGATGGCGTCAACAATATGCGGCCGGCCTTCCAGAACCTTGTTGATGGCCACGCATGCCACGCCGTTTTCGCTCAAAAACCGCTGTGTGCCGCTGGTCGCGACGATCTTGAATCCCTGACCGGCAAGGCTTTGCGCGACATCGAGAATGCGCGCCTTGTCGGCATCGCGCACGGAAATGAATACCGCACCGGAGGCGGGCACATTGGTGCCGCCGCCGAGCTGGCTTTTGGCAAAGGCAACAGAAAACCGGGTGTCGATGCCCATGACTTCGCCGGTGGAGCGCATTTCGGGGCCCAAAATCGTATCAACACCGGGGAAGCGGGCAAACGGAAATACCGCTTCCTTGACGGCGATATGGTCGAAAACCGGCTTTTGCAGATTAAAGTCAGCCAACCGCTCGCCGGCCATGATGCGCGCGGCAATCCTGGCAACGGGAATGCCGATGGTCTTGGCGACAAACGGCACCGTGCGCGAGGCGCGCGGGTTGACCTCCAGCACATAGATATCGCCGTCCTTGACGGCGTATTGCACGTTCATCAGGCCGCCAACATTGAGCGCCAGCGCCATGATTTTGGTTTGCCGTTCCAGTTCGGCAAGTGCTGCATCGGATAGCGAGCGCGGCGGCAGGGAACAGGCGCTGTCGCCGGAATGGATGCCGGCTTCCTCGATATGCTCCATGATGCCGCAGACGAAGACATCGGTGCCATCGCACAGGGCGTCGACATCGATCTCGATGGCGTCGGCCAGATACAGGTCAATCAGCACCGGCGAGTCGCCGGACACAACGACCGCTTCGGTCATGTAGCGTTCCAGCTGGGCCGGATCGTGGACGATCTCCATGGCGCGGCCGCCAAGCACATAGGAGGGGCGGATGACCACCGGATAGCCGATGCGCTCGGCTATAACGCGAGCTTCCCCGGACGATCTTGCAATGCCGTTGTTGGGCTGCCGCAAATCCAGGTCCTGCAACAGCGCCTTGAAGCGGTCGCGGTCCTCGGCCAGATCGATGGCATCGGGCGAGGTGCCGAGTATGGGAATGCCGGCTTCTTTCAGGTCGGCAGCCAGCTTGAGCGGGGTCTGGCCGCCGAACTGGACGATCAGTCCGTGCAAGGTGCCGGCCTGTTGCTCGACGCGGACAATCTCCAGTACATCCTCGATGGTCAGCGGCTCGAAATAGAGCCGGTCGGAGGTGTCGTAATCGGTGGAGACGGTCTCGGGATTGCAGTTGACCATGATCGATTCATAGCCAGCCTCGTCGAGGGCGAAGGCGGCGTGGCAGCAGCAATAGTCAAACTCAATGCCCTGGCCGATGCGGTTGGGACCGCCGCCGAGGATCATGACCTTTTTGCGGTCCGAGGCCGCTGCCTCGCAGACCGGCGATCCGGCAAATGGCGCTTCGTAGGTCGAATACATATAGGGCGTCGGCGCGGCGAATTCGGCCGCGCAGGTATCGATGCGCTTGTAGACCGGGTGGACATTGTGGTCGGCGCGCAGCTGGCTGACCGCTGCCGGGGTGGTTGTGGTGAGTTCGGCCAGCCGATCGTCGGAAAAGCCCATCGCCTTGATCGACCGCAGCAGCGCCGGCGAGGCGGGCAGGCCATTTTGAGCGATCCTGTTTTCCATGGCGATAATTTCGGCCAGTTGGCGCAGGAACCAGTGATCGATCTTGCAGGCGTCGTGGATGGTGTCGATATCAAGCCCCAGCCGCATGGCCTGCGCCACGACCCGCAGCCGGTCCGGGGTCGGCAAGGCAAGGGCGGCGCGGATAGCGTTGCGGTCATCGCCGGCGCCAAGGCCGGGGATTTCGATATCGTCGAGGCCTGTCAGCCCGGTTTCCAAGCCGCGCAGGGCTTTTTGCAGGCTCTCGGCAAAGGTGCCGCCGATGGCCATGACCTCGCCGACCGATTTCATCGAGGTGGTCAGGTGCGGTTTTGCGCCGGGGAATTTTTCAAAGGCGAAGCGCGGGATCTTGGTCACGACATAATCGATGGTCGGCTCAAAGGCGGCCGGTGTGGCGCCTTGCGTAATGTCGTTGTCCAACTCATCGAGAGTGTAGCCAACGGCGAGCCGGGCGGCGACCTTGGCGATCGGAAAACCAGTGGCCTTGGAGGCCAGCGCCGAGGAGCGTGACACGCGCGGGTTCATTTCGATAACCACCATGCGGCCATCATCGGGATTTACCGCGAACTGGACGTTCGAGCCGCCGGTTTCGACGCCGATCTCGCGCAGCACCGCAATGGATGCGTCGCGCATGATCTGGAATTCCTTGTCAGTCAGGGTCAGGGCCGGCGCGACAGTGATCGAATCGCCGGTGTGCACGCCCATCGGGTCAATATTTTCGATCGAGCAGATGATGATGCAATTGTCATCGCGGTCGCGCACGACCTCCATCTCGAATTCCTTCCAGCCAATGACCGATTCCTCGATCAGGATTTCACTGGTTGGCGAGGCGTCGAGACCGCTTTCGACGATGGTCAGAAACTCGTCGCGATTGTAGGCGATGCCGCCGCCGGTGCCGCCCATGGTAAAGGACGGGCGGATGATCACCGGCA
>CAXMRP010000166.1:0-7350 GCA_964196155.1 uncultured Polyangiaceae bacterium | reverse complement strand
TTGCCCCTTACAAAAGTTTCGCCGCTGAGGACAAGAAACTCAATTTCTATAATTGGGACACCTATATCGGCGAGACGACACTGGACGATTTCAAAGGTGCGACCGGTATAGAAGTGGCAATGGATCTTTTTGCCGACAATGACGAGCTATTCGCCAAATTTAAGGAAGGCAATCCGGGCTACGACGTGATTGTCCCGACCAATGATTTTGTCGAACGGATGATCACGTCGGACATGCTGATCCCGCTCGATCACGACAAGATCCCAAACATCGCCAATATCGAAAAACCGTTCATGGACGGCGCCTTCGATCCGGGCCGCAAATATTCGCTGCCCTATATGTGGGGCACGATCGCGCTCGGCTATCGCATATCGGCGGTCGGCGACACGCCGCCCGATTCCTGGGGCGCGCTTTATGACTCCGACAAATATGCCGGCCGCGTCTCGCTGCTGGGCGACGCCCAGAATGTCATCGGCCACGCGCTGAAATATCTCGGTTTCTCGTTCAATTCGACAAACCCGGCTGAGATCAAACAGGCCGAAGAGCTGATCATCGCCAACAAGAAGAACATCAAGGTATTTGCCGACGACAACGGCCAGGACCTGCTCGCTTCCGGCGAGGTCGATCTGGCGCAGGAGTGGAATGGCGACATTCTTCAGGTCATGGAAGAAGATGACGACATCACGCTGGTCGTGCCGAAGGAAGGCGGGCTTTTATGGCAGGACTGCCTGTGCATCGCCAAGGGCGCGCCACATCCCGATAACGCCCATGCCTTCATCGACTTCCTGCTTGATGCCGAAGTCGGCGCGGCGATCGCCGACTTTATTCAGTATGCAACGCCGAACGGCGCGGCAAAGAAACTGATGGCGGAGGAATACACCGGGAACCCGGCGATTTTCCCGACCGACGAAACGCTGGCAAAATGCGAGCCGGCGATATTCCTCGGCGCCCAAGTGGTCAGGCTCTATGATGAGGCGTGGACGCGCATCAACGCCGCCTGAAGCCTTATTTGCCGGCAGGTTGATGGGAGACTTTACCCGTCAGTCTGCCGGCAGTCATAATCTTCTTCGAACAGTCTGATCAGGCCCCTTGGACAGTTGGCGAGACAACAGACTGGTATTCTGGTTCCTGGCGGCTCCGGGAACCTTCTGGCTCGTGGTTTTTTTCCTCGCGCCTCTGGCAATCGTCTGGGCCTTGTCGTTCGGCGAACAGACATCGCTCGTCGATACGGAAATCACTGGCACACTGGAAAATTACGCGCGGGCGGTCGGCACGCCGGTCTATCTTAAGATCATCTGGAAATCCCTGTGGATCTCGGCAATCGCGACGCTGCTCTGCCTGGCGGTCGCCTATCCGGTCGCCTTCCTGATTTCATTTGCGCGCGGGCGCTGGAAAATGCTCCTGCTGGTGGCGGTCATCCTGCCGTTCTGGATCAATTTATTGATCCGGACCTATGCACTTCTGGCGGTTTTCCGCACGCGTGGATTTGTGAATTACGGGCTTGAGTGGATCTACAACGCCTTGTGGCTCGACACGATATTCGGCCGGTTTCAGCCACTGGAGCTGCTCTACAACAATTTTTCGGTAACCGCCGGGCTGGTCTATGTGTTCATGCCCTTCATGGTGCTGCCGCTTTACGCATCGATCGAGCGGCTGGACAAATCCTATCTTGAGGCCAGCCTCGATCTCGGGGCCAGCCAGACGCGAACTTTTTTTCGCATCACCGTGCCGCTGACCATGCCGGGCATCATCTCCGGCATCATTCTAGTCTTCATCCCGATGCTTGGCGCGTTCCTGATCCCCGATCTGCTGGGCGGCACCAACGCGCAAATGATCGGCAATGTGATCGAGCGGCAGTTCAAGGCGGCCAATGACTACCCGTTCGGCGCCGCCCTGTCCTTTTTGCTGATGTATGCGACGTTCGGCGCGCTTGCGCTGAGGGCTTTCATCGCCGGCCGCAAGTCCGGCATGGAGGTGTAGGATGAGTGTGTTCAACCGCGCGGGCCAAGGTCCGCTGGATTATCATCGCCGGCTTTGGCTCAGGCTCTATGTCGGGCTGACCTTCCTGGTCATCTATGCGCCGATCATTACGCTGGTCGTCTTTTCGTTCAACGATTCCAGGCGAAACATCGTCTGGCGCGGATTTACGACCAAGTATTACTGGAAGGCATGGAACAACGATTCTCTGATCGAGGCCTTTATCAACTCGCTGACAATCGCGACGATTTCCACGGCCATTTCGACAATTTTAGGCACAATGGTCGCTCTGTTGCTATGGCGCTTCCGGTTTCCGTTCAAATCGACCTATGAAGGCCTGATGGCATTGCCGATCGTCGTGCCGGAAATCTGCATGGGCGTTGCCATGCTCGCTTTCTTTTCACGCGTGACCGGGTTCCCGACAAACTGGATCTGGCCGTTCAATCTGTCGGCCATCACCGTTGCCCATATCGCCTTTTCCTTCCCGTTCGTGGCGATTGTCGTGCGATCCCGGCTTGCCGGATTCAATCGCGAACTGGAGGAAGCCTCAAAAGACCTTGGGGCGAGCGAATGGCAGACATTCTGGAAGGTCATATTCCCGTTCATGAAGCCGGGCGTGATTGCCGGCGCGCTGCTCGCTTTTACGCTTTCGCTGGATGATTTCGTGGTGACGTTCTTCACGTCCGGGCCGGATACGCTGACATTCCCGGTCAAGGTCTATTCCATGGTACGGTTCTCCGTGACACCGGAGGTAAATGCGGCATCCACGGTGCTCGTTGTCATCACGATACTCCTCACCATCGTGGCGATGCGTTTCCAGTCGCCTGAAAAAATAGCCACCGGGTGAGACCGCCATGAGTGAACCGATCATTTCCATCCGCAATGTCACGAAGACCTTTGGCCCCGTCACCGCGGTCAATGATGTTTCGTTCGACATTCAGGCCAACGAGTTTTTCGCACTGCTGGGGCCCTCTGGATGCGGCAAGACCACATTGCTGCGGATGATCGCGGGTTTTTCCAAGCCGAGCGCCGGTCAGATCCTGATTGACGGGCAGGACATGGTCGAAGTGCCGCCGAACAAGCGGCCGGTGAATATGGTGTTTCAGTCCTATGCAGTTTTTCCGCATATGAGTGTGGAACAAAATGTCGCCTACGGATTGCAGGTGGTCGGGACGCCGGCGGCGGAAATTACCACGCGCGTTGCCAATGCGCTGGAACGGGTTGGCCTGGACGACTTGCGAACGCGCATGCCCGATCAATTGTCCGGTGGACAGCGGCAGCGCGTGGCGCTCGCCCGCGCGCTGGTGAAGCAGCCCAAAGTTCTTTTGCTGGACGAGCCCCTCTCGGCGCTTGACGCCAAATTGCGTGAACAGATGCAGCTTGAGCTCTCCCAGTTGCAGCAGGATGTCGGCGTCACCTTCATCATCGTGACGCATGACCAGGACGAGGCGCTTTCCATGGCCGACCGGATCGCCGTCATGCAGGAGGGAAACGTTGATCAGATCGCCGGGCCCGGAGCACTTTATGAGAACCCGGCCAACCGGTTTGTCGCCGATTTCATCGGCAAGGTGAATTTGTTCGATGGCAGGGTCTCAGGCGCACAGGCCGGCAAACTGTCAGTCGAGACGGCCGTCCTGGGCAAGGTCCACCTCAATTATGACGGTGAAGCGCAGCACCAGGTCAGCCTTGCCGTCAGGCCGGAGAAAATCCGTATCTCCAAGACAAAACCGGATGTGGAGGGCCATATCACCTTAGGCGGGCGCATCACCGACTGGGCCTATTACGGCGACTGCAGCCATATGTTCGTGGAAACGCAAAACGCCACGCGGATCGGGGTTGTCATACAAAACACCACGCGCGATGCCGTCGACGCCCTGGACATCGGTGATGATGTCCACCTTTTCTGGTCACCCGATGACATGCTGGTTCTGAACAATTGACCAGGCTCCCGTCCCCAAACCAAGCCTGTCCGTCATGACCAATAATCTCAGTACGTTTGACGGAGAAGCTGTCGCCGAAAGGCTGCAAGCGTTCGTCCGGGATAACCCGGATATTGAGCGCATCGAACTTCTGTTTCCCACCATAAACGGCATATTCAGGGGCAAATGGCTGCCGCCGGAAGACATTTCCAAGCTGGCTAAGGGCGGATTGCGCCTGCCGATTTCGACCTACGCGCTCGACGCGTGGGGACGTGATGTCGAAGCGACCGGGCTGGGGATAGTCGACGGTGACCCCGATGGCATCGGAATTCCGGTTGTTGAAAGCCTGGCGCCGATACCATGGACAAAACATCCGGCAGCCCAGATCCTGATGACAATGGTCACCATGGACGGCGAGCCATGCCGCTACGATCCGCGCCAGGTGCTTGCCGGCGCGGTCTCCAGGTTTGAGGAGATCGGCCTGACACCGGTCGTCGCCACCGAGCTTGAATTCTTTTTCACCAAGCCGATCGAGGCCGGGCCCGGCGTGCCGGAGCCGCCGTTTGCAACGGCGAACGGCAATCTGTGCAATCTCGATGTCATGGCCGCCTATGAGGACGTCCTGCACGACATCCGCCAATTTTGCGAGGCCCAAGGCGTGCTTGCCGACGTTGTTCTTGCCGAAGCGGGCAACGGTCAGTTCGAACTGAATTTCAAGCACGTTGCCGATGCGGTATTTGCTGCCGATCAGGCCATCCTGTTCAAACGCATTGTCATCGGCTCAGCCCAAAAACACGGCATGGACGCGACCTTCATGGCCAAGCCCTATGGCGATGATGTGGGAAGCGGCATGCATGTCCATGTCAGCCTTGTCGATGAGGACGGCAACAATATCTTTGCAAGCGAAGATGGCGTCGGCCTGAAATTGCAACAGGCGATCGGCGGCGTGCTGGCAACGATGCGCGAATTACAGGCAATCTTTGCCCCCAACCTCAATTCCTACCGGCGCTTCCAGCCCAATTCGTTCGCGCCGGTCAGTCCGGTCTGGGGGCTCGATCATCGCGGCGTCGCGGTGCGCGTCCCGGAAAGTGCCGGACCGGCTGCGCGTCTTGAACACCGGATATGCGGCGCCGACGTCAATCCCTATCTGGCGATCGCCGCTATTCTCGGCGGCATGAAAATCGGGCTGGACAAGCAGATATCCCCCGGCCCGCCGATTGATACTGGCAACGGAGTTGCCGGGACAAGGCTGCATCACGACTGGAAATCCGCCGTCGATGAGTTTGCAGGTTCCGCGGCCGCCGCGGGCATCTTCGGGCAGGATTTCCGCCGCGTTTATTCGGCCCTGCGGTACTCCGAAATCGCGGCGTTCGCCAAAATGGTGAGCGATGTGGAATACCGGACTTATCTGCGCAGCATCTGAGCGCGACAGAGGGCGCAAACGGATTAATCAGCAGCGTCCGGCCGCTGGCCGCACATTGATGTTGATCAATTACACCCAATGTCCGCGAGACGTACGGTCCGGGCTTATCCATGGCCTGGTCCGGACACAGCTTAATGTTTCAGGTTCGAATTCACGGCAGAGGCGGCCAGGGCGTCGTCACCGGCGCGGAACTGCTTTCGGTCGCCGCCTTCCATGAGGGCATCCACGCCCAGGCTTTCCCCAGTTTCGGTTCTGAACGCATGGGCGCGCCGGTGGTTTCCTATTGCCGGATGGATGATAAGGAAATCCGTTTGCGCGAGCCGATCAACGCGCCCGATGCGCTGATTATCCTGGATCCGACGCTGCTGCACTCCATCGACGTCTTCAACGGCCTCAACCCTGAGGGCTTCATCCTGGTCAATTCGCGGCGTTCGTTTGAGGAACTGGGGATTGCCGATTTCGTCGCCAGCTTCCCGGCCGATCACGTCTGCGTCGTCGGCGCCACGGAACTGGCGCTGAAACATGTCGGCCGGCCCGTGCCGAACGCCGCGTTGCTCGGGGGCTTCGCCGCCATATCGGGGCAAATCCAGTTCAAGTCGGTGGAAAAGGCCATCGGTGAAAAATTCCCCGGTCCTGTGGGAGCGGCCAATGTTGCTGCCGCGCGGGAAGCATTCGAATTTGCCAATACCGCCTGCCGGGCCGCCTGAGGGAGAAACGCAATGCTGAAGCAAATGGAAGGCTCGCTGGCCGTCGCGCAGGCCGTTGCGCTTTGCCGGCCCGAAGTCGTGTGCGCCTATCCGATCACGCCGCAGACCCACATTGTGGAAGGGGTTGGCGCGCTGGTGAAATCGGGAGAACTGGAAAATTGCGAATTCATCAATGTGGAATCGGAATTCGCCGCCCTTTCCGTCGCCATCGGCGCCTCGGCTGCCGGCGCGCGCGCTTATACGGCAACCGCCAGCCAGGGCATCCTGTTCATGGCCGAAGCCGTCTACAACGCTGCCGGGCTCGGTCTTCCCATCGTCATGACGGTGGGCAACCGGGCCATCGGCGCGCCGATCAATATCTGGAACGACCACACCGACGCCATGTCGGTGAAGGACGCCGGCTGGATACAGCTGTTTGCCGAAACTAACCAGGAGGCCGTCGATCTGCATATCCAGGCCTTCCGCCTGGCAGAGGAATTGAGCTGCCCGGTCATGGTTTGCATGGACGGGTTTATCCTCACCCATGCCTATGAGCGCCTCGATATTCCCACCCAGGACGAGGTCGACGCCTTCCTGCCACCCTATGATCCGGTGCAGGTGCTGGACCCGGCAGCGCCGTATTCCATCGGCGCCATGGTCGGCCCCGACGCCTTTACCGAAGTGCGCTATCTCGCCCACGAAAAGCAGCTTCAGGCGCTCCGGCTCATTCCGGAAATCGCCGACGTGTTCAAGGATGTGTTCGGCCGTTCCTCGGGCGGTCTTGTCCATCCCTACCGCACCGAAGACGCCGAGACGATCGTCGTCGCGCTCGGTTCGGTCAACGGCACCATCAAGGAAGTCGTGGATGCGATGCGCGAGGATGGCGCTGCCATCGGGTCGGTCAGTATCTGCGCGTTCCGGCCATTTCCGCTCGATGAATTGCGTGCCGCGCTGATCGACGCCAAGCGCGTGGTGGTTGTTGAAAAAAGCCTGGCGCCGGGCCTGGGCGGCATTGCCGCACCCGATATCCGCATGGCGCTGCGGGAAGCGCCACTGCCGGTCTACACGGTCATCGCCGGGCTTGGCGGGCGGCCGATCACGATGGCGGCGCTCCGCGAGGTTTTCGAGGTGGCGGGCGACGACGGGCTGCCCGACATGCAATTCCTGGATCTCGACTATGCCGCGGTTGAACATGAAATCGTCCGCGCCCGGCAAATCCGGCGATCCGGACCGACGGCCGAGAACATCCTGAAGCATCTGGGCGTCCCTGCGCCCGCCGGCGGCGAATGAAGGAGGCGATGCCATGAGCGAGAACAGCGCCCTGCAGCGCGTCAAGTTCTACCAG
>CAXMRP010000165.1:0-7242 GCA_964196155.1 uncultured Polyangiaceae bacterium | reverse complement strand
AGAGATAATCCGGCGAAAACACGCACATTCGCTCCGATCCAACGCTCTCCGGTTCGCTTCAGGACTCAACACTGCCCGAAAGCCCCGGAACTGCGGGGTTCTGCGGCGCATCAAACGGACAGGGGCGGATATCGGAAAAGGGCGAGACTGGCTGGCGGAGCAAGAGATACAACAATCACCCGTACGTTCGTATTCTAACCCTTTGAAATTTCTAATGAATTATGGGCGGTTTTGTAGGAGAGAGCGAAATGGGAAAACTAATGCATTTTCTGGTTGAATACACCGCGAAGCGAACCGGAGAGTGGATTTAGCTGCCTGAAACGAAGCGCAAATTCGCGATAGACTCTTTGCATCAAATCCATTATTATCTTTAAAAACAAGGACTTGCTGGCGGAGGGAGAGGGATTCGAACCCTCGGTACACTTGCGCGCACAACGGTTTTCGAGACCGCCCCGTTCAACCACTCCGGCACCCCTCCGCGGTTGGGCATCCAGTGATCGGGACCGCGTATTTAGCCGCCAAAGACCGGTTGCACAAGCGGGCGGGGCAACATCTGGATGGTCCGGCCCTTTTGCCTCGGTTCGCGCTTGCATTTGCTTCTTTGGTTGTCGCGGACTCAGCCTCCGCTTTGCCCTTTCGGTCAACCCGGTTATCACATAGGCAAAGCCAACTGGAATACCCGCAACTGCCTTGACAAAACCGGCTGCATCCGGTCTATGCGGCCAATCCGGCGCGGCGCTTTGGCGATCCGCGCTGATTCCTATGGAAAATTGGCCATGGTGATGTCGGCAAACGGCAACCATTCATGGTGATCGGAAACACTGGACTGAAAGAAGCCGCTCCGCAGTGCCGTTCCGGTCAGGCGAGTTCGGCAATCGAACGCGAGGTCAAAATGTTCGCAGTCATTAAATCCGGTGGCAAGCAATATAAGGTTGCTACCCAAGACATGCTGATCGTCGAAAAGCTTCCCGGTGAAGCCGGCGACGGGCTGGTATTTGAAAATGTGCTGATGCTGGGCGGCGACAAACCGGCTGTCGGCGCACCGTTTGTCGACGGGGCCAGCGTTGCCGCCGAAATCGTCGAGCAATCGCGCAGCCGCAAGATCATCGTATTCAAGAAGCGTCGCCGCAAGAATTCCCGGCGCAAGAACGGTCATCGTCAATATCTGACAACCGTCCGGATCACCGACATCCTGACCGATGGCAAGAAAGCGACCGTAAAGAAAGCCGCCGCAAAGCCGGCCGCCAAATCGAAAACCGAAGCTGCTGCCGAAAAGCCGGCTCCGGCGACCGATGCGGCAGCACCGGCAGACAAGGCCGCACCGGCAGATACAGCCGTGCCGCTGTTTGACACGCCAGCCGGCGCCCCGGACGATCTGAAAAAGATTTCCGGTGTTGGCCCGGTTCTGGAGATTAAGCTGCACGATCTGGGTATCACCAAATTTGGACAGGTTGCCGCGTTCACACCCGACGATGTCACCAAGGTTGACGATGCGCTCTCATTCAAGGGCCGCATTGATCGTGACGACTGGATCAGCCAGGCCAAGATTCTGGCAGACGAAACCAAAGAGGACTGACCCATGGCACATAAAAAGGCAGGGGGCTCGTCCCGCAACGGCCGCGATACCGCAGGCCGCCGGCTCGGCATCAAGAAATATGGCGGCGAAGCCGTTATTCCCGGCAACATCATTGCCCGCCAGCGCGGCACCAAATGGCATCCGGGCGAAAATGTCGGCATGGGCAAGGATCACACGCTGTTTGCCCTGATCGATGGCCATGTGGCCTTTCAGGCCAAGGCCAACGGCCGCACATTTGTGTCAGTTGTCTCGCCGGTTGAAGGCGAAAAATAGCCGGATTTTTCCCGGCGTCCCGCAACGCCGACCGTCTGATGACAGCATTATCGAGACCGGGGAAGCGGGCAGCCGCTTCCCCGTTTTCGATTCTGGAACAGGTACCTGGACCGATGTCTCAAACTGGATTGTCAATGGCCACTTCTGACAGCCGCGTGATCTTGCGCCGGTTGGTCGTGACCGACGCCGCACCCATCTGCGCCGCCCTTCAGGAATGGGATGTGGTGAAGAATCTTGCCCGGGTGCCGTGGCCCTATGGGATGGACGACGCTCGGGCGTTTATCACAAAGGCCGGCGAACGCTGGGCAAGCGATGAAGAATATATATTTGCTGTCGACGATGGCGATCTCGTTAGCCGGTTGGTTGGCATGATAGGCGTCCACGATATTCGCGAGGGTTCAGCCGAGATCGGCTACTGGTTCGCCAAATCGTCATGGGGAAGGGGCTATGCAACGGCGGCGATCGCCGCAATGGTCGACTACGGATTTGGGCAACTGGGCCTCGACGCGATAACCGCAGGGGTCGTAACGGACAATCCGGCGTCGATGTGGGTGCTGGAAAAGAACGGGTTTGTCCGGTCTGGATCGAAAACTTGTGCCACCTTGTCGCGCGGTGAACTGCCGGCGGTGGCCTGCCGGATCACCCGGTCGCACTGGCAGGCAAGGGGCACTGAACGAAACGAACGGGCGAGCGCATGAAATTTCTGGATCAGGCCCGCGTTCATATTCGCTCCGGCGACGGCGGCGCTGGTGTTGTCTCATTCCGCCGTGAGAAATATATCGCATTTGGCGGACCCGACGGCGGAGACGGCGGCCGTGGCGGTGATGTCTGGGTCGAAGTTGTCAACGGCCTCAATACCCTGATCGACTACCGCTATCAGCAACATTTCAAGGCGCCAAAGGGCGGTCATGGCATGGGCAAGGACCGCCATGGCGCCGGCGGCAAGGATGTGACGCTCAAGGTGCCGGCTGGCACGGTCATTCTGGCCGAGGACGGCGAAACAATTCTGGCCGACATGACAGAGGTTGGCCAGAAAATGTGCCTGGCCAAAGGCGGCAACGGCGGCTTTGGCAATGCCCGCTTCAAATCATCCACCAACCGCGCGCCGCGCAACGCCAATCCTGGTCAGGAGGGCGTCGAGATGGCCATCTGGCTGCGGCTCAAGCTGATCGCCGATCTCGGCTTGATCGGCCTTCCCAACGCCGGCAAATCCAGCCTTCTGGCCAGCGTGACGGCGGCCCGGCCGAAGATTGCCGCCTATCCCTTTACGACGCTCCATCCCAATCTCGGCGTTGTCGCCCACAAGGGCCGAGAATTTGTTCTGGCCGACATTCCGGGCCTGATCGAAGGGGCACACGAAGGCATCGGTATTGGTGACCGGTTTCTGGGCCATGTTGAACGGTGCCGCACGTTGATCCACTTGGTCGATGTCACGGCACCAGATCCGGCAGGCGATTACCGGACAGTGCGCGGTGAAATCGAGGCCTACGCCGCTGGATTG
The DNA here is from genome assembly GCA_964196155.1 of uncultured Polyangiaceae bacterium. Classification (GTDB taxonomy): domain Bacteria; phylum Pseudomonadota; class Alphaproteobacteria; order Rhizobiales; family Afifellaceae; genus CAXMRP01. Next base: position 3,892 of record CAXMRP010000165.1, on the reverse strand, counting down.
CCGGACAAGGACGAAATCATCGTGCTGACCAAATCGGATATTGCCACACCGGAACAACTTGCCGACGCCACTGCGGCCTTGTCGGATTTGCGCGGGCGCGAAACGCCGGTCATGGCCATTTCCTCTGCCACCGGCGACGGTGTGGAGGCGTTGCTGAACGCCTGCCTTACCCGCCTCGACACGATTGTGACCGGGGAAGATGATGACCCCGTTCCCGATCCGCGCTGGCAGCCTCTGCCGGACAGTCCCGATGATCGGGCAGACAATGGCCCCTAAGCTCACGGATTTCCGCCGCGTCGTCATCAAGGTCGGCTCGTCGCTGCTTGTCGACAGCGCGACAGGAAAGCTGCGCACCGGCTGGCTTGCCGCGCTTGCCGAAGATGTCAGCGCCCTGGCAAGCGAGGAATGCAGTGTTCTTGTCGTTTCGTCCGGGGCCATCGCCCTTGGTCGTTATACGCTTGGTTTGCCGGGCCGAACCCTGAAACTGGAGGAAGCGCAAGCCGCCGCAGCCGTCGGTCAGGTCGCCCTGTCCGGTGCCTGGTCCCAATCGCTGGAAAAAGTCGGCCTGACCACAGCGCAAATTCTACTTACCCTGTCCGATACCGAAGAACGCCGGCGTTACCTCAATGCCCGCGCGACACTTGCAACGCTGCTCGATCATGCCGCCATTCCCGTCATCAACGAAAATGATACCGTGGCGACCAGCGAGATCCGCTACGGCGACAATGACCGGCTGGCAGCCCGTGTCGCAGCGATGATCGGTGCCGATTGCCTGGTGCTCCTGTCCGATGTCGACGGCTTGTACACCACACCACCGGCCAGCAATCCGGAGGCAGAATTCGTGCCCCATGTCAGCGAGATTACGCCGGTGATCGAGGCCATGGCCGGTGCGGAAGGCTCCGGCCTGTCCCGAGGCGGAATGCGCACCAAGATCGAGGCAGCCAAGATCGCCACGGCTGCTGGTGCGGCGATGGCTATCGTCAATGGTCACGAGCTGCACCCGATCCGCGCCCTAAATGAGGGTGTGTCGCGTGCCACCTGGTTTGATGCACGCGCAACACCGGCCAGCGCCCGCAAAGCCTGGATTGCCAGCCATCTGGAGATTTGCGGCAAGCTTGTCGTCGATGACGGGGCCGCCCGGGCCTTGAAAAACGGCAAGAGCCTGTTGGCGGCAGGCGTGGCGGCAGTCACCGGCGGCTTTTCTCGTGGCGATGCGGTTGTTATTGTCGACAGCGCCGGGCGCGAGCAGGGCCGGGGGCTTGTGGGCTATGACAGCGCTGACGCGCAGGCGATTGCCGGCCGTCGGAGCGGTGAGATTGAGGGAATACTCGGCTATCCGGGCCGGGCCGCCCTGATCCACCGCGATGATATGGTCCTGCGCGACTGATTTGAATTGTGACAGGTAGCAGGAGGGTAAAGCGATGAATGCACTGCGAACAGATATGGCAGATGGCGAGGCGACCGATATTGCCCCGCTGATGCAGGAGATGGGCGACCGTTCCAGGGCGGCATCCGCAGTTCTGGCCCGCGCCACCGGCGAGCAAAAGAACGCCGCGCTTCGTGCCGCCGCGGCGGCAATGCGCACCGGTACCGCCGTTATCCTTGCCGCCAATGCGCAGGACGTCGACGCCATGACAAATGGCGGCACGGCCGCGTCATTTATTGATCGCGGCACACTGACGCCCGAACGTATCGAAGCCATGGCCTCAGGCGTGGAAGCCATCGCCGCGCTGGCAGATCCGGTCGGCGAAACCATTGCCGACTGGACCCGGCCCAATGGCCTGCGGATAGAACGGGTTCGCACCCCGCTCGGTGCCATTGGCATCATCTACGAAAGCCGGCCCAATGTGACGGCGGACGCCGGCGCGCTGTGTCTGAAATCCAGCAATGCCGCGATATTGCGCAGTGGCTCCGACACGTTCCGTACCGCCGGCGCGGTCCATGCGTCGTTGCAAGCCGGGCTGGAAAAAGCGGGCCTGCCTCGCGACGCTATCCAGTTGGTGCCGACCAAGGACCGGGCTGCCGTCGGCGAAATGCTGAAAGGCCTGGGCGGGACTATCGACGTGATCGTTCCGCGCGGCGGCAAAAATCTGGTCGCCCGAGTGCACGAAGAGGCGCGCGTGCCGGTATTTTCCCATCTGGAGGGAGTGTGCCACATCTATGTCCACACTTCTGCCGACCTGGACATGGCCCGCGATATCATCGTCAATGCCAAGATGCGGCGCACCGGCATTTGTGGTTCTGCCGAAACCGTGCTGATTGACCGGGCGGCTATGGCAACCCATCTGGCGCCGATTGTTCAAGCGCTTCAGGAGGCCGGCTGCGCGGTTCGCGGCGACGAAGAAACACGGGCCACCAGTGCCGATGTAGCGCTCGCCACCGAAGTGGATTGGTATGCCGAATTTCTCGATGCCATCATCGCGGTGAAAATCGTAGAGGACATCGACGCGGCCATGGCCCATATCGCGAAGTACGGTTCCAGCCACACCGATGCGATCATCGCCGAAGATGACGACGCCGCTGTCCGGTTCTTGAACGAAGTGGATTCAGCCATCGTCATGCACAACGCCTCAACCCAGTTTGCAGATGGCGGCGAATTCGGCATGGGCGCGGAAATCGGCATTGCCACAGGCCGCATGCACGCGCGCGGTCCAGTTGGCGTGGAGCAATTGACCAGCTTCAACTATCGCGTCCATGGCGCCGGCCAGACCAGACCCTGATGGCCGCGCCTTGAATTCGTCAAAAGGCGCGTCTTTGCAATCGATTTCGGATCGTGGCCTGCTGGCAAGCCGTGTCTATCCGGGCATTCCGCCCCACGGCTCTGGCCAGACGATTGGCCTGTATGGCGGCTCGTTCAACCCGCCCCATGCCGGCCATCGCCGTGTCGCGCTGATTGCCCTTCGCCGTTTGCAACTCGACGCCATCTGGTGGCTTGTATCCCCCGGCAACCCGTTGAAGGATCATGATGGTCTGGCCGAACATGACGAGCGGATGCTGGCGGCCGCAGCAACGGCCCGTCATCCCCGGATTGCCATTACCGGGCTGGAGAGACGCCACGGATTGCATTTTACCGCCGATCTTGCCGGTTTCCTGACCACAAGATGCCCCCGGACCCGGTTTGTCTGGATTATGGGTGGCGACAATCTTGCCCAGTTTCATCTCTGGCACCGCTGGACCCGGATTGCCGATCAGATTCCGATGGCCATCATCAATCGCCCCGGATGGCTGGCAGCGGCATCAAATGCCCGGGTCGCGCAAATATACGCGCAAAGCCGCATCGACGAGCAGGACGCATCGCATCTGCCCTATCTGTCCCCACCCGCCTGGACCTATATTACCGCGCCGCGAACCGATCTGTCGTCGTCGATTATTCGCGCGCAATAATACCTCGTGCAGAGAAAATGAATAACCCGCCGCAACCCGGTCGGGGAAAAAATTGCGCCGCGAACATTCTGGCCTTATGCTTTGTGCCAATTGGTCCAGGCCACGGGGAGAACGTTTTTGGGCTTGCGTGCATCGAAAAATCTCTGGTCGGGCCTGTTCCGGATATCCGTAGACAGTGGCCAGACACTACAGGCGCAGATCCGCCAGGCGCTGGTCACCGCGATTCTTGACCGACAAGTGCCGGCCAACCAACCGTTGCCGTCCTGCCGTGCGCTGGCAACCGGCCTTGGCGTCGCGCGCGGAACGGTGGTTCTGGCCTATCAACAACTCGTCGATCAGGGGTTTTTGATCGCGCAAGAGCGACGCGGTCATTTCATCAATACCGACGCGCTAACCGACGTCCCCGGCAACGATCGGGTCAGCGACCGCGACGTCGAAAATCAGGCCGACTGGAAAGGGCGCTTTGTCAATCGCTCGACCGATGGCCGCCACATCAAAAACCCGGAAG
>CAXMRP010000164.1:0-8349 GCA_964196155.1 uncultured Polyangiaceae bacterium | reverse complement strand
CTGGTTGGCCGGGCAATGCGCCGGGCTGTCGATGTTGCCACCGAAATTGGATATCTCGACGGACTGCCGCCGTTTCTGGATCAGGATGCGTTTTCCTCGCTGCCACGCAATCAGGTGGTGGCGCTGATGACCGGCAGCCAGGGTGAATCCCGCGCCGCCCTTGCCCGTGCGGCCAGCGGCGGCAACCGGGATATCAAGATGGCCCCCGGCGATCAGGTGATCTTCTCGTCCCGGGCCATTCCGGGCAATGAGCGCTCGGTCAATGGCATCATCAACGCGCTGGTCGATCAGGGCATCGAGATCATCACCGACAAGGATGCGATGGTTCATGTCTCGGGCCACCCGCGGCGAGACGAATTGCGTCAGTTCTACAAATGGCTGCGGCCGGAAATTCTGGTGCCGGTGCATGGCGAAGCGCTGCATCTGCACGAACATGCCAAGTTGGCGCGGGCCGAAGGCATCGGGCAAGTCGTGGAAATCCGCAACGGCAAGATGGTTCAGCTGGTATCCGGCGCAGCAAAGATTACCGGCGAAGTACCGACCGGGCGGCTTTTCCGGGACGGCAAATTGCTGCTGCCACCGGACAAGTCCGGTGTCAGCCGCCGCAACCGGTTATCCTTTGCCGGCCATGTCGCCGTTGCCGTAGCCATCACTGACGCCGGACTGGTGCTGGAGGATCCGATTACCGATCTCAACGGCATTCCCGAACTGGACAGCAAGGGCCAGTCGATGCAGGCGCTGGTGGATGAGCGGATTGACGAGGCGCTGGATGCGATCCCGAAACGGCGCCGGCGGGATCCCGAACAAGTGCGCGAAACCGTAGCCCGTGCCGTGCGCAGCGCCATCGATGGAGAATGGGGCAAGCGGCCGATCGTGTCGGTGCTGGTGACCCAGATCGAGGATGTGTGATGCTGACCCGGCTCAACCATGTGGCCATAGCGGTGCCTTCGCTCGATGCGGCGGCAGCGCCCTATCGCGGTATTTTCGGCTGCACGGTTTCCGATCCGCAGTCGCTGCCCGAGCATGGCGTGAGCGTGGTGTTCGTCGGTCTTGAAAATACCAGTATCGAGCTGCTTGAGCCGTTGGGAGAGGGGTCACCGATTACCGGATTTTTAGAGCGTCATCCGGCTGGTGGCATCCATCATCTTTGCTACGAGGTTGCCGATATCGATGCGGCAGCGGAGAAACTGAAGGCCGAAGGTGCGCGCATTGTCGGCGCCGGCATCCCGCGGCCCGGAGCGCACGGAAAGCCGGTGCTTTTCCTTCATCCGGCCGATTTCAACGGAACGCTAATCGAGCTGGAGCAGGCCTGATGGGATTGGCGGCACGCCATTTGTCACGGTGCGGGCAATATTGTCGGGCGAACCGCGGTTTTGTTCGGGCGGAAATTCAATGAACGTTGTCAGCGTCATTGCGGTATTTTTCGTCCTGTGGTGGCTGGTATTGTTCACCGTCCTGCCGTTTGGCGCGCGCAGCCAGATCGATGAGGGCGAGGTAACCCTTGGCACAGAGCATGGCGCCCCGGCGCAAGTCCGCCTGTGGCGGAAAGCGGCGATTACCACCGTGATCACGATGGTCCTGACCGCGATCATTTATCTGGTGTTTCACGTGTGGGGCCTGTCGCTGGAAGACCTGATTATCTAGAGGATTTCTCGCGAGTTCGACATAACGAAATTTACGCTATGTCATTGATCGAGCTAAATATTTAACTTCGATTTCCGACAAAAAAAGAGCAGGACCGAAGTCCTGCTCATTTTAGAATAAAGCCCAAACCGGCTGACCCAGTGTCGCGAACGAATTATTGTCGCAAAAGATGATCGCTCATCTCAAATGACAATATGTTGCATCAAAAGCGTCGAATTGCCGGACATGTCCTCCCAAGACTTGGACCCAAACCCGAGCAACTTTGGCAGCTGCTTCCTTATGGTGGCGGATCCTATCTCACCGATGACAGTTTGTCACCCTGCCAGGAGCAGAATTGATCGCAAAATATGCCATTGCGGCGATCAATCGATCTGGCTCCACCCGGGGTTGCAGGGATCGGCAAGGCCTTGCCATTTTGGCGGCAATGGGCTTTGAGTGCGGCCAATCCCGATGAGCGATTCCTGACATGCGCCTTTCCCGATATCTGTTGCCGATTCTCAAGGAAAACCCCAAGGAAGCAGAGATCGTTTCCCATCGTCTGATGCTGCGGGCCGGCATGATCCGGCAGCAGGCGGCCGGTATCTATTCCTGGTTGCCGCTGGGCTTTCAGGTGATGAAGAAAATAGAGCAGATCGTCCGCGAGGAGCAAAACCGGGCCGGTGCAATCGAGTGTCTGATGCCGACCATTCAGCCCGCCGATCTTTGGGTGGAGTCCGGGCGGATGGATGATTATGGCCCGGAAATGTTGCGGATCAAGGATCGCCATGACCGGGACATGCTCTACGGTCCGACAAATGAAGAGATGATCACCGATATTTTCCGCGCCTATGTGCGGTCGTATCGCGATCTGCCGCTTAATCTTTATCATATCCAGTGGAAATTTCGCGACGAGGTGCGGCCGCGTTTCGGCATCATGCGCGGGCGGGAATTTTACATGAAGGATGCCTATTCCTTCGATATCGATGCGGACGCGGCGCGCGCGGCCTATAACCGGATGTTCGTGGCTTACCTGCGTACTTTTCAGCGGCTCGGGCTCAAGGCGGTCCCGATGCGTGCCGATACCGGACCGATCGGCGGCGATCTCAGCCATGAATTCATCATTCTGGCCGATACCGGCGAGAGCGCGGTGTATTGCGACCGGTCTTTGCTCAATTTGCCGGTGCCGGGCGAGGATACGGATTTCTCCGCCGATCTGTCGCCGATCGTGGCGCAGTGGACGGCGCCCTATGCGGCAACCGACGAGATGCATGATGAAGCGGCGTTCGGCGCGATTGCCACTGAGGATCAGGTCGCGGCGCGCGGCATCGAAGTTGGCCATATTTTCCATTTTGGCACGAAATATTCCGAGGCGATGAATGCCCGGGTCACCGGTCCGGACGGGATCGAGCATGCAGTCCATATGGGATCGTACGGTGTCGGTGTGTCGCGGCTGGTCGCCGCCATTATCGAGGCGTCCCACGATGATGACGGGATCATCTGGCCGGATGCGGTGGCGCCATTTGATGTGGCGCTGTTGAATCTGAAGCCGGGGGATGAGACGACAGACAAGATGTGCGCCGATGTGGAAGCGCGCCTGTGCGCGGCGGGCATGGATTGCCTTTACGACGATCTGGACAATCGCGCCGGGGCGAAATTTGCCTCCGCCGACCTGGTCGGGTTGCCGTGGCAACTGGTTGTCGGACCGCGCGGTGCGGCCAATGGCGAAATCGAGATAAAACGGCGGGCAACCGGGGAACGCGAGACCCTGTCCCTTGACGGAGTGATGAACCGGCTTGCTGCCGGTCCGGCCGGTGCGGCATGACATGACCGGCAATCTGGCAAGCGAGACCGTGAACGGAGCGCGGCCCTTTGCTCCCTTTGAATGGATGCTGGCGCTGCGCTATCTGCGCGCCCGCCGCAAGGAAGCGTTTATTTCCGTCATTGCCGGGTTTTCCTTTCTCGGCATCTTGTTGGGTGTGGCGACGCTTGTCATCGTGATGGCGGTGATGAACGGGTTTCGCGAGGAGCTCCTCGACAAGATTCTCGGGATCAACGGGCACCTGATCCTGCAACCGGTGGACAAGCCCTTTACCGACTATGCGGCCATTGCCGGCAAGGTCGAGTTGGTGGACGGCGTTATCTCCGCCATCCCGCTGATCGAGGGCCAGGCGCTCGCCTCGGGCAACACCGAGGCCGGCACAGGGGTTTTGGTGCGCGGTATTCGCGGTGTCGATATCGGCAAGGTGCGCGGTGTTGCCAACACGCTGAAGGAAGGTGGCAGCGTCGACGATTTCGATAATTCTGACGGTGTGGCGATCGGCAGCCGTCTGGCGCAAAATCTCGGCCTTTTGACCGGGGATCTGATTACGCTGGTCAGTCCGCGCGGTACGGTGACACCGCTCGGCGTCGCGCCGCGGGTCAAATCCTATCCGGTGGTGGCGATATTCGAAATCGGCATGTCGGAATATGATTCCACCTTTGTTTTCATGCCGTTGCCGGAAGCGCAAGCCTATTTCAACCAGCCCGACCGGGTTGGCGCCATTGAAGTTTATCTGGAGGATCCCGACGACGTGGCCGCCATGCGGCCGGTGGTCGAGGCGGCGGCGGCGCGGCCGGTTTTTTCAGTCGACTGGCGCCAGCGCAATGTCACCTTTTTCTCGGCGCTTGAGGTGGAACGCAACGTGATGTTCTTCATTTTGACACTGATCGTGCTGGTGGCGGCGCTCAACATCATTTCCGGCATGACGATGCTGGTGAAGGACAAGGGGCGCGACATTGCAATATTGCGGACCATGGGCGCAACGCGGAATGCGATATTGCGGATTTTCTTCATTACCGGGGCGGCCATCGGAACCGTGGGGACGATCGCCGGTCTGATCCTTGGCGTCGTTGTCGCCAACAATGTCGATGGGATCCGTGGCGCGATTTCCTGGATGTCTGGCACAGAAGTCTTCTCGCCGGAACTTTATTTCCTTTCCCATTTGCCGGCGAAACTCGACGTCAGCGAAACGGCGACGGTGGTAATGATGGCGTTGGTACTGTCTTTTCTGGCAACGCTCTATCCGGCGTGGCGGGCGGCGCGGCTCGATCCCGTCGAAGCGTTGCGATACGAATGAACCGGCCGCCGGACAGACCAGACGTGGCGCTGCAACTGGTTGATGTCGTGCGGCAATACGAGACCGGGACGGGGCCTTTGCTGATCCTGGACGGCGCCGAGCTTTCCGTTGCACCGGGCGAAATCGTGGCGCTGGTGGCAGCGTCCGGTACCGGCAAGTCAACGCTGCTCCACCTGGCCGGCCTGTTGGAGCGCCCCAACGGTGGCGAGGTCATTATCGGCGGGCAGGCAACGCGGGGCATGTCTGACCTGCAGCGGACCGCGCTGCGCCGCCAGCAGGTCGGATTTGTCTATCAGTTTCACCATCTTCTGCCGGAGTTTACAGCACTGGAGAACATCATCCTGCCGATGATGATTGCCGGACTTGCCAAGAGCGAGGCGGCGCGGCGCGCCAATGAACTCCTGACCTATCTGCAGATCGATCACCGGGCCGATCACCGGCCGGCGGAACTGTCTGGCGGCGAGCAGCAACGGGTTGCCTTTGCCCGCGCCGTGGCCAATGCGCCGAAATTACTTTTGGCAGACGAGCCAACCGGTAACCTTGATCCAGAAACGGCGGACCGGGTGTTTCAGGCACTGACGACGCTGGCGCGAGAGTCTGATCAGGCGGCGTTGATCGCGACCCACAATTTGCAGCTTGCCAAGTTGATGGACCGGGCGGTGACATTGAAAGACCGAAAAATCGTGCCGCTGACCCTGAGTTGATCCGGCTCACCGGGCATCACGGGCTGAAATCCCGTCCGGACAGGGCGGGAATATTCCGACTGACTGACATCATGGCGTAAGCCGCGTTCGATCAGGATCAGTTACAGTCTGCGAAAAACATGACCCGGAAACATGTGCCGGCCAAATCAAATTCCTTGCGGCGCGCTGTTGCAATAAGCGCCAACTCTTGACTCTCAACGAAAGGAACAATATAAGAACAAAACAGATACAAAACGGGCGCAATGATATGATTTGGTTGATACGGGAAAGCTTGGGACTGGTTTCGATCGCAATTCTCGTGGTGAGCATGACCGCATTGACGGGCGGAATTGTCGGCTGATTTTGAGATCACGGGTCAGGGTTGCTGACTGGCGATAGGTGATTGATGGTCCGGTTTGGATTTTTGCCTTTGCCCGCCTGTTGATAGGCGGGATGACGGGGACAAGTCCGGTGGTGCCATGGACGCCAGGCTGGATAATCGGCAACACTGATTGGTGCGTGCCGGCAGAGTCGGGCGTGATCATTTAGTTAGCGGTCGGACTGCGGCGGCCTCATCGGGACAGGAACTGGCGAACCATGGGCGGCGCGGCGTTTATTCATCTGAACTGCCACTCGGCCTATTCGCTTCTTGAAGGGGCGTTGCCGATCGGCCGTATCGTGGCATTGGCGGAAGCGGACCGGATGCCGGCTGTCGGCGTCGCCGATACTGCTAATTTGTTTGGTGCGCTGGAATTTTCCGAAAAAGCGTCAGGCGCCGGTATCCAGCCGATCATCGGCTGCAAGTTGCCGGTGCGATTTGAGAACAAGAGCCCGGACAGCGGCGTGCTTGACCGCAAGGCCGCCGATCGCAGTTTGGGTTGGGTTACGATTATTGCCGCGACGCGGGACGGGTTTGGCTCGCTGGTCCGCCTTGTTTCCGATTATTATCTCTGTGAGGACGGGCCGGCTGAACCACTTGGTCTCGACCGTATGTGTGCCGAAACAGCCGGCCAGATTATTCTCACCGGTGGCCATGATGGACCGCTTTACCGTGCCATTTCCGGTGATGATCGGGACCTGGCGCAAAGCCGCCTGAAGGCGCTGCAGGCGGGGTTTGGTGACCGGCTTTATGTCAATGTAGCGCGGCACGGTCTGGACCCAGAAATCCGGGCCGAACCGGATCTCCTCGCATTGGCTTATGAAGCTGGTTTGCCGCTGGTTGCGACGAATGAGCCATTTTTTCCAACGTCGGATGACTATGAGGCCCATGACGCGTTGCTGGCGGTGGCGGAAGGGCGGGTGGTCGCTGACGATGACCGGCGGCAATTGACTCCGGAGTTTCATTTCGCCAGTACCGAAGCGATGATCGAACGGTTTGCCGATCTCCCGGAAGCGATTGAAAATACTGTTGAAATTGCACTGCGGTGTCAATTCAAACCACAGGTTGTTGACCCGATTCTGCCGCGATTTGTCGCCAGCACACACGCCGACGACGCCGGGCTGGACGAGGCTGGCGCGCAAAAAATCGAGCCCTCTGACCGGGATAAAGACCAGTTGGAGGCGGAAGCCCGCGAACTGCGTGATCAGGCCGAAGCCGGCCTTGAGGCGCGGCTTGCTGCCTATGGCTGCGCGCCAGGTGTCAGCGAAAAAGATTATTACGAGCGGCTTGCCTTCGAGCTCGATGTGATCGTCGACATGAAGTATCCGGGCTATTTCCTGATCGTTGCCGAGTTCATCACCTGGGCCAAGAACGAGAATATTCCGGTTGGCCCGGGCCGTGGTTCGGGTGCGGGTTCAGTTGTGGCATGGGCGTTGACTGTTACCGATCTTGATCCGTTGCGGTTCGGCCTGTTGTTTGAGCGGTTCCTCAATCCGGAACGGGTATCGATGCCGGATTTCGACATCGATTTTTGTCAGGAGCGGCGCGACGAGGTGATTAGCCATGTGCAGCGGCGTTATGGCGAGAGCCGTGTTGCCCAGATCATCACATTCGGTACCCTGCAGGCGCGCGCGGTGCTGCGCGATGTCGGTCGTGTTCTGGAAATGCCATACGGGCAAGTCGACCGGCTGTGCAAGATGGTGCCGGCTGATCCGGCCAATCCGGTCTCGCTGGCGGAAGCGGTCGAAAGCGAACCGCGTTTTGCCGAGGCCCGTGAAGCCGAACCGGTCGTCGGCCGACTTTTGGATATTGCCCTGAAACTGGAGGGACTTTACCGGCACGCCTCAACCCATGCGGCGGGCATCGTCATTGCCGACCGGCCGTTGCAGGAGCTTGTGCCGCTCTACCGCGATCCGCGATCGGAACTGCCGGTCACGCAATATAATATGAAATGGGTCGAACAGGCGGGGCTGGTCAAATTTGACTTTCTCGGCCTGAAAACACTCACGGTTCTTGACAAGGCGGTTGCTCTTATCGCCCGGCGTGGCGTCGCCATCGATTTGTCGAACCTGCCGCTTGATGACGCACCGACCTTTGAGATGTTGGCCGGCGGCGGCACCGTCGGCGTCTTTCAGGTTGAAAGTCAGGGGATGCGGCGGGCACTGGTAGGCATGAAGCCAGACCGGTTTGAGGACATCATTGCGCTGGTTGCGCTCTACCGTCCGGGGCCAATGGACAATATCCCGACCTATAACCGGCGCAAACATGGTGAGGAGGCGCCTGATTATCTGTTGCCGGTGCTGGAGCCTGTTTTGAAAGAAACCTACGGCGTCATCATCTATCAGGAACAGGTGATGCAGATTGCCCAGCTTCTTTCCAGCTATTCACTGGGCGAGGCGGATTTGCTGCGCCGGGCAATGGGCAAGAAAATCCGGTCGGAAATGAATGCCCAACGCGCCCGTTTTGTCGACGGTGCGGTGGCGGGCGGTGTGGCGAAAGCCGATGCGGCGGCTGTATTTGATCTGGTGGCAAAATTCGCAAGCTACGG
>CAXMRP010000163.1:0-23726 GCA_964196155.1 uncultured Polyangiaceae bacterium | reverse complement strand
CCGCGACGATCGCGCGCAATCGCTGACGGTCGCCGGCGGATACGGTGAAGGAAATTCCACTGCGCATGCACCAGACTCGCACGCCTCAGCACAATAGGGAATCACAAATCGGACTCTTTTGATCCGATCATTCCACTAGGTCGTGCGACCCTCAATTAGCAAGTAAGGCGGTCAAGAATGGCCAGGGTGACCCCGGACAGATCTGGATGGGCCAGATGCCAACTCTGATGAGCACTCCTGCAAGGGAGTTGCAATAAACTCCGGACCGTTGTCGGATCGGATGTACTCCGACTTGCCGTGATCCAGCGGGGCAGATAATCCCACATGACCGCTTTGGGTATTTGAAGCGACGACCTATCCCGCCCCACTGAGCACATGCTCGGCGTAGGCCGCTAGCGCCTCCCGCTTTTCCTCGAGATAGTCGTGCTTGTTGTAGGTACGCTGCAATCCCGGCTTGGCGTGGCCGAGGACGGCGTCTCGTATTTCCTGAGAAAAACCCAGATTGGCCAGCCGCGTCTCGCAGGTGACCCGGAAGTCGTGGACGCGATAGCGCTTTAGTTCGACCGCTTCAGCGCCTGTATTTTTTCGCAGGATCTTCTCGGCGTTTTTATCCAAACGCCGCTTGGCGCGACTGAAACCGGAAACCGGCTTGTTGCCGTCAGTGGTGCTGAACAGATGATAGTCTTCGCGCGGCCAGACCGGCAGCGTCTCGACGATGCTCCACGTGCGATCGGCGAAGGGCACGACGTGGTCCCGACCACCCTTGTAGCGGGCGCGGGAGATCTCCAACAAGCGGTCGTCTGCATTGATTTCCGACCGGTGGGCCGCGGCCCACTCGTTTCGGCGCTGGCCGGTCAGGATCAGCATCTGGTACATTGGCCCGAACGGGTATCCGAGTTCTGAGGCGGCCTGCCAGACCGCCCGGAGCTCGTCGTCTTCCAATGCCCGGCCGGCCTCGTGGGTATTCTTCAAATCCGCCCGCGTCATGCGATAGATCGGATTGTCCATGACGATCTCCCGGTCCACCGCCCAGTTAAATAGGGACGAGAGGTGCTTGCGGACCTCCTTGGCCGTGCCGACCTTATCTTCGGCCACCAGGCCGTCGATCAGATTGTGCACGTCGGAGCGCTTTATGTCCTTGATTGACCGGTCGCCCCAGTGAGGCAGGACGTGCAGCTGCAGAACCCGTTCGACTTTCCGCCAGTTCTTGATGTTGGGCTTGGAGTGCAAGCGGACAAACCGCTCCGCGACGCTGTCCAATGTATTCGACGCCCGCAGCAGGTTGTTGGCTTGCCGCTCGTCGCGCATGTCACGTCCGTCATAGGCCGCCATGACGACCTCTCGCGCTCGCTCCCGCGCTTCCGGCAAGCGCAGGGCGGGCCATTGGCCTAGCGTGATCCTGTGCTGCTTGCCTTTGAGCAGCCGGCCGGTCCTGCTCACACCACCCTCGCCGACCACCTTGTAGATGACGCTGAAGCTTTTGACCCCGCGCTCCGACACCCGAAGCAGCAGGCCCGGACAGATTTCGTCACCCAATTCGATCCGGCCGGAGACCGGCGAGCGCAAGCGCTCCACCATCTGGTCGGTGAACCTTCTCGAGTGCGGCGTTCTCGGCATGGTCTTTAATTCTCCTGGGGAGCGTCGGGGGAGCAGATTTACCTGGTTTCGAAAGAAACCCGTTGGAACCCTATGTGCCTCACTTCAGCGGGGCCCGAAAACCGTAACTTATAACAGGGTTACTGGATGAAACGCTGTGGTTCCGAAGAGGCCGCTTTGACAGAAAGCCGGTTTGGCGGCGAGGCGCGCTTCACATTCGCCCCAAATTGGGGGCACATTGTGGAACCAGTGAATTTCCGTGAACCTGACAAGGCTGCCAATCATGGCTGAAGCCCGATTTGAACGGATTGTGTCGCGCCTGACCTACGCCGCCCAACAGGGCAGTCGGGTAGCCTGGTATGCAGGCCACAGCGCCCTGATGCGGCGCATGGTGCGCCGGATCGAGGCCGGACTGCCGGACGAGGACCGGCCGAGAATAACTAAACCGCGCGGACCGGTGCCTTCGATGTCCGAGTTGCTGCGCGATGTCGGGGCGCTGTTGGCACGCGATCTGGCCAATATCGAAGCGGGATATTACCCGTCGCCGGCTGGTAGGGCCTTTGACCCGCGTCAGGCAATCCGCGAAAGCCGGGCGTTCCTGCGTGACGTGCCGGCGGTAGCACGGCGGAGGCGTGAACACGGACACGGGGGCGATCGCAAGGCTGATCAGGGGACTGATCGCGGCAATGACCTTGCTGGCCAACCGTTCGCGGAACCGGCAAAACGGCCGCGTTATTACATGCAGAATTTCCATTTTCAGTCCGGCGGCTGGATGACCGATCAATCGGCGCAGATCTACGACATGCAGGTCGAGGTGCTGTTTTCCGGCGCGGCGAACGCCATGCGCCGACAGGCGCTGGTGCCGCTGGCCAAGGCAATTGCCGGCAACGACCAGCGGCGCCTGCGCTATGCCGATATTGCCTGCGGCACCGGGGTATTTCTCACGGAGGTGGCGCGGGCATTTCCGCGCCTGCCGCAGCTTGCGGTCGAATTGTCGGTACCGTATCTGCATCACGCGCTGGGGCCGCGTCCGCACCGCAACCGCGTCAGCGGCCTGGTTGGCAAGGCTGAAGCGCTACCGCTTGCCGATGCCAGTCTGGATATGGCCACGGTAATGTATCTGTTCCACGAGCTGCCGCCGAAGATTCGGATTGCGGTGGCGCACGAGCTTGGGCGGGTCATCAAGCCGGGTGGCACGCTGGTGATGATCGATTCCCTGCAACCGGGGAACGATCCGGGCAAGGACGGATTGCTGGAACTGTTTCCGCAGATGTTTCACGAGCCGTATTACCGATCCTATCTCGCCACCGATTTTGATCAGCTATTTGCCAAAGCCGGGTTTGAACCGGTTGTGGCGGACAATGCGTTCCTGTCGCGGGTTCTGCACTATCGGAAAGTTGTTTGAATCAGCGGTTATTGTTGGTCACCGGCACACAAGGGACTTGAACCGTGCAAGGCGCCGGCGCACCTTGTCGGCGGGCCGGGTTCTGGCCGGCACAAGCAAGACCGGGTGCAGATGATCTTCTCAAGCCGATTTTGGACACGCCTGCGCATGGCGCCGCTGATTGCCTGTCTCATGCTCCATGGCATTGCTGGGGCGCAAGAGACGCAGCCGGCGGTGGCGGAAAACGATATCACCCCGGCCTATGAGGGCCAGTTGTTGCGGCTTTCGGAAATCCTCGGCGCGCTTCACTTCCTGCGCACCTTGTGCGAGGCCGGAGATGGCCCGGCATGGCGGACCGACATGGACACACTGTTGGCTGCCGAGGGTCCAGGACCGGTCCGGCGCGGCAAGCTTGTGGCGCGTTTCAACCACGGATTTGAAGCCTTTCACGCCATCTACACAGCCTGTACGCCGGCAGCCGACCTGTCGATCCGCCGCTATCTGGCGGAGGCGGAAGGGATTACCGGCGACATCCGGCTGCGCTACGGCCAGTAGCGCCATTGTCCCACCAATCCGGTTTGCAAAGTCGAAGGATGCAAATCGCGCCGGTTCGCGCTAACGTTGCGGTTGCAATAGGAAAATGCGGATCGGAAAGGGCGGCCCCTTGCAGCGTGCAGCGTTCCCGACAGCCATAATCGTGGCTCTGGCCGGCGGCCTTGTGGTCGCCGTTGCGGCATCGCCTGTTGGTGCCGTGGTGGATCGTGACAGGGCGATCGTGCAGGCCCAGTTGCCCAGTGATCCCGTGGTCCTGAGCCAGGTGGCGAGCGAAAGCGAAGAACCCGAAAGCCCCACAGACCAAACAGGTGAAGATACCGACGCCGGTACTGACGGGGATCGTGCCAACGAAACAAACGAGCCTGCAACACCCTCGTCCGAAGATGGCGCGGCGGGTGAGGCGCCCGGCTCCATGACCGAAACGGATGCTGTTGATCCGCAATCAAGTGAGCCGGAAAGCGGGGTTTCACCAACCCAAACAGCGGAACCTGTGTCGCCTGCCGCCGATGATGACGCGAGCGAGGCGGATTCCGCGGCCATTGCCGGCGGCGATGACACAATCCTGCGCGACCGTGCGGTGTTGCCCGATGCAGTTCGCGCCACGTGGCAGGAACTGGTGAGCGCGGCACGATCCGGCGATATCGAAGCGCTGCGCCCGATCATCGAAAAGCAGCCCCAGCCGCCGACCTTTGCCTTTGCCCAGGTCGATGAACCGATCGAATATCTGAAGTCGCTATCGGGTGATCCGGCGGGCCGGGAAGTGCTGGCGATCCTTCTGGAAGTTCTTGAAACCGGCTTCGTGCATGTGGACGCCGACACCGAACAGGAAATGTATCTGTGGCCCTATTTCGCCCGCTATCCGCTGAGCCGGCTGACGCCGCAGGAAACGGTGGAGATGTTCACCATCCTCACCGCCGGCGACTATCAAGACATGTTGTCCTATGGCGCCTATATCTTCTTCCGGGTCGGGATCGGCCCGGACGGGGCGTGGCACTTTTTTGTCGCCGGGGATTAGGCAGATAAACTCGCCTGAAACCGCACCGGTTTACCCGACGACGGGGTGACCAGTTCGCCTTCCCACATCACTTTTTGACCACGGATTATCGTGCCAACCGGCCAGCCGGTGACCGTCTTGCCGTCATAGGGCGTCCAGTTGGATTTTGATTCAATCCAGTCGCTTGTGATGGTTTGCTGACGTATCAGGTCAACAATCGTCAGGTCGGCATCGTAGCCGGTGGCGATACGGCCCTTGCCGGCAATGCCGAACAGCCGGGCCGGGCCGGCGCTGGTCATGTCGCAGAAGCGTTCCAGACTCAACAGTCCCGCCGCGACATGGTCGAGCATGACCGGCACCAGCGTCTGCACACCAGTCATACCGGATGGCGAACCGGGATAGGCGACGTCCTTTTCCGCCGCCGTGTGCGGCGCGTGATCGGAACCCAGAATATCGGCAACGCCATTTTGTAACCCGTCCCAGATACCTTGCCTGTGCCGGGCGCTGCGCACCGGCGGGTTCATCTGCGCCCGGGTGCCGAGGGTGGCGTAGGCGGCGTCGGTCAGGGTGAGGTGGTGGGGTGTTACCTCCACCGACGCACAGGCCTTGTGATCGGCGAGAAAAGCCATCTCCTGCGCCGTCGAAATATGCAGAACATGGATCAGCGCGCCGGTGTTGCGGGCGATCGCCACCAGCCGCCGGGTCGATTTCAGCGCGACTTCAGCATCGCGCCACACCGGGTGGCTGGCCGGATCACCGGCAATGCGCTCATCCAACCGCTTAATCAGGCGCGGCTCGTCTTCGGAGTGGAACGCGGCGCGGCGGCGAGTTTTTGAGAGGATTTCGGTGACGCCGGCATCGTCGTCGACAAGCAGATCACCGGTGGATGAGCCCATGAACACCTTGATACCCGCAGCGCCCGGCAAGCGCTCCAGCTCGGGGATCTGATCGACATTGTCATGGGTGCCGCCGACCCAGAAGGCATGATCGCAATGCATGCGGCCGGCAGCGCGGGCGAGCTTGTCGGCAAGGGTTGCGGCCGATGTGGTCAGCGGGTTGGTGTTGGGCATCTCGAAAACGGCCGTGACCCCGCCGATGACGGCGGCGCGGGCGCCGGATTCCAGATCTTCCTTGTGTTCGGCGCCGGGCTCGCGGAAATGTACCTGTGTGTCGATGACGCCGGGCAGGACATGAAGCCCGGTGGCATCAATGACCGTGCCAGCTTGATTTGCCGATATCGAGCCAATCGCTGCGATCCTGCCATTGCGGATGCCGATATCGCGCAGACCGATACCGTCCTGATTGGCGACAATGCCGCCGGATATGACGGTTTCAAACGTTTCGGGCATGTTTTCCCCGGGCAATTCAGATTACACTTGTGGGCCAGAATTGACTTGCGGCGGGACGCAAAGCGCTTACGTCCTGTCATCGTGAACCGAAGGCCTGTTGCCTGTTCCTGTCACCAATGGATTGTCCGCGCAATGCCTGTTGCCCAACTCGACGATCGCGCCGTTCTTTCCGTCACCGGGGCCGATGCCACTCGCCTGCTCAACGATGTGCTGACGCTGGATATGGCGCAGGTGGCGCAAGCGGGGATCGGCTACGGTGCACTGCTTAGTCCGCAGGGCAAAATCCTGTTTGATTTTCTCATTCACAAGAATGGAGGCGACCGGGCGGACGGTGGTGCGGCCGGCTGGTTTATCGATGTACGGCGCGATGCCGCCGATGATCTGGCCAAACGTCTGGGTTATTACAAATTGCGGGCCGACATGGAAATCGCGGCGGCCGATCCGGCGCTCGGCGTTTGTGTGGCATGGGATGAAGCGGCACCGGGCGCTTGGTTCCACGGCGATCCGCGTCTTGCCGGCCTTGGCACGCGGGGGATCGTTACCGATGGCGACATCGCGTTTACCGTCTCGGCGGAAGACTGGCACGGTCACCGCATCGCGCTTGGCGTGCCCGAAGGTGGGCTTGATTTTGTCTTCGGGCAGGCGTTTCCCCACGATGCGGCGATGGATGATCTGCATGGGGTCGATTTCGCCAAGGGCTGCTATGTCGGTCAGGAAGTGGTTTCGCGGATGCAGCACCGGGGCACGGCGCGGCGGCGGGTGGTGACAATCACCGCCAAAGCCCCCCTGCCCGCGCCGGGCACGGCGATCACCGTCGATGGCCGTCCGGCCGGCGTTGTGGGCACGTCGGCCACTGGCGGCGATCAAACCCGCGCCATCGGCATTGCGCGCCTCGACCGGCTGGTCGCCGATGATTGCGGTGCTTACCGGGTGCTTGTCGATGGCGTTGACGCCGTGATCACCATGCCCGACTGGGCGCATTACCGGCCCGGCTTATCATGAAAGCTGGCGCACGGGTCTGGCAGCGCATGGTGTCGGGGCGGCGTCTGGACCTTCTGGAGCCGGCACCGCTCGATGTGGAGATTACCGACATCGCCCACGGGCTGGCGCGGGTAGCCCGCTGGAATGGCCAGACCAGCGGCGAACATGCGTTCAGCGTTGCCCAGCATTGTTTGCTCGTCGAAGCGCTCTTTGCAGGCTTGCGCCCGACCGCATCGGAGCCGGACCGGCTGGCGGCGCTTTTGCACGATGGCGCCGAATATGTGATCGGCGACATGATCTCGCCGTTCAAGGCGGTGATCGGCAGCGGCTACAAAGATGTTGAAGCGCGCATCCTTGGCGCCATTCATCTCCGGTTCGGCCTGCCGCAATCCCTGCCGTCGCGGCTTGCCAGCCGAATCAAGAAGGCAGACGGTATCGCCGCCTTTCATGAAGCCGTCGCGCTTGCCGGATTTTCGCCGGTGGAGGCCAAACGCTATTTTACCACACCGAAAGCCAGATACCTTGCCGCTGATCCATCGATTGCCGATCTTCTGGACCCAAAACCGGCGGCAACAGTAGAGCGGCAATTTCTGGACCGGTTTAACAGCCTCTATGACGCCGATTGAAGGAATGAACGATGCCTGACATTCTTGTCTGCTCCTTGTCCCGACTGGCGCAAACGACGGAAACGAGCGGCGCAAGCCACATCGTCACGTTGATCAGCGCCGGCACGCCGGTGCCGCGACCGGCTGCCGTGTCGGCGGACAATCATCTGAACCTTGCCTTCAATGACATCACCGAGGCGATGGATGACATGACCCTGCCGGGTGAAGCACATGTTTCGACGTTTCTCGATTTTGTCGGCAAGTGGGATCAACAGGCGCCGCTGATCGTTCATTGCTGGGCCGGGGTCAGTCGATCGACGGCTGGTGCCTTCACCGCCCTTTGTGCGCTGCGGCCCGATGTGCCAGAGGCGGCAATCGCCCAGGCCATCCGGTCGAGATCGCCTGAGGCCACGCCGAACAGCCTGTTTGTCGCGCTGGCTGACCGGCTGTTGGCGCGCGAGGGCCGGATGGTCGAGGCGGTCAAGGCAATCGGGCGCGGCCAAAATGCCTTTGAGGGGACAATATTTGCCCTGCCGGTCAATCACGCATTTGACGAAATGGCGTAAGACGGAGCGATGGCCAAACCGGCAACCGAACCGCAGATCGCCATCGGCCTCAATGCGGCGATCGTTGCCGTCGAGGCGCTGACGCCGCTGATATTGGTTGTCGATCCGCCCGCCAACGAAGGCGTACGCGGCGGTCCGGAAAGCCTGCCGACGGGTCCATTCAATCCGCCGGAACACCGGACACTGGAGATTGGCCTCAGGTCATGGGTCGCGGCCCAGACGGCGCTGGAAGTCGGTTATGTCGAGCAACTTTACACCTTTGGCGACCGGGGCCGGCATGCCGAGCCCGGCGATGTCGGGCCGCATGTCATGTCGGTCGGCTATCTGGCGCTGACCCGCATTCCGCCGGACGAGACCCTGCGCACCGGTGCGGGCGCGCACTGGCGATCCTGGTACCGCTATTTTCCCTGGGAGGACTGGCGCGAGGGCCGGCCGGCAGTTCTGGATCGCGAGATCGTGCCGCGGCTGGACCGATGGGCGGCGATGCCCGGGGAAGCCGATGCGCCGTGGCGCGGGGCAAGGCGACGGGAGCGGATCGGCGTCGCATTCGGTCTGGGCGATCTGCGCTGGGACGAGGAACTGGCGCTGGACCGGTTTGAGATCCTGTATGAAGCGGGCCTTGTGGACGAGGCCGGGCGTGACGGCCGCCGGTCCGCCGATCAGTGGACCACCCGGCCGGCCACCGGTGTCGCCATGCATTTTGATCATCGCCGCATTCTGGCGACGGCGATTTCGCGGTTGCGCGGCAAGATCAAATATCGCCCGGTTGTGTTTGAATTGTTGCCGGCAACCTTTACGCTGACCCAGTTGCAACACAGCGTCGAGGCCATCGCCGGACGCCATCTTCACAAGCAGAATTTTCGCCGGCTGGTGGCGCAAGCCAATGTCGTGGAGCCGACAGGGGTAACAGAGCCGTCGACGGGCGGACGGCCGGCGGCCTTGTATCGCTATCGCCGACAGGCCATTGAAGAGCGGCCCAGAGCCGGGCTCCGGGTCTGAACGCCTGCCTCCGCCCTTTCCGGCGCAACCAATACACAGATTGAACCGACCATGACGATTACCGACCACCCGCCGATCCTGTTTGTGCGCCACGGAGAGACCGACTGGAACAGGGCGATGCGCTTTCAGGGCCAGAAGGATATTCCGCTGAACGCGCTGGGCCGCAGGCAAGCGGCGCGCAATGGCCGGGTGCTGGCATCGCTTGTTAAAACCGGTGAGTGGCACTGGGTCGCTTCACCGCTCGGCCGAACCCGGGAGACCTATGAGATTGTCCGGGATACGTCCGGCGTGACCGGGATCGAGGCCGTCTTTGACGAGCGATTGCGGGAAATATCCTTCGGAGACTGGGAGGGGATGACGGCGGATGAAATCGAGGAGACCGACCCGGCCGGCAATCAGGCGCGGCATGCCGACAAATGGGGCCACAGCATACCGGGTGGCGAAAGCTATGCGCAACTGGCGACCCGGGTGGGTCTGTGGCTGGCGGACGTGTCCGGGCCGACCGTTGCAATCAGCCATGGCGGCGTGATGCGCACCTTGATGCATCATTGTACCGGGATTGCCACCGAAATCGCGCCCTCGCAACATACGCCCCAGGACCGGATTGTTCTTTTCAAGAACGGTGCGATAACCTTTTTTTGACCGCCGCGACGGTATTCACGATGGCATTCTGGCCGTTTGACCCGGGAGACCGTGGCGCATAAAACCCATGCCGGCATTTGACGCTTTGCAGATCCGCCAAATATCCGGCCAAACCGCACAAGGCATCGTCACACCATGTCTCACAACAGTTTCGGACGCATGTTTCGGATCACCACCTGGGGCGAGAGCCATGGGCCGGCAATCGGTTGCGTGATCGACGGCTGCCCGCCGGGCATCGCTATTACCGCCGAGGAAATTCAGGCCGATCTGGACCGTCGGCGGCCGGGGCAGTCGCGCTTTACCACCCAGCGCCGCGAACCGGACACGGTGCGCATTCTGTCGGGCGTATTTGAAGACGACCGGACAAACGGCCAGGTGACGACCGGCACACCGATTTCGCTGATGATCGACAATGTCGACCAGCGCTCAAAGGATTATTCCGAAATCCGCGACCGGTTCCGGCCGGGCCATGCCGATTTCACTTATGAGGCCAAATACGGCGTGCGCGACTATCGCGGCGGCGGACGCTCTTCGGCGCGCGAAACCGCCATGCGGGTGGCCGCTGGCGCCATTGCCCGCAAAATCATTCCCGGCATCACCATCCGCGCGGCGCTGGTACGGATCGGGACACATGAAATCAACCGGGATCGCTGGGACTGGGCAAGCGTCAACGACAATCCGTTTTTCTCGCCCGATCCGGACATGGTACCGGTGTGGAGCGAATATCTGGACGGTATCCGCAAGGATGGCTCGTCGGTCGGCGCAGTGGTCGAGGTGGCCGCCGAAAACGTGCCTGCCGGCCTTGGCGAGCCGGTCTATGGCAAGCTCGATACCGATATCTGTTCGGCGATGATGTCTATCAATGCGGTCAAGGGCGTGGAGATCGGCAACGGTTTTGAAGCGGCACGCATTCGCGGCGAGGAAAATGCCGATGAAATCCGCGCCGGGTCAGATGGCGAACCGGAATTTCTTTCCAATAATGCCGGTGGCGTACTGGGCGGCATCAGTTCGGGGCAACCCGTCGTCGCCCGCTTTGCGGTCAAACCAACCTCGTCAATCCTGACGCCGGTCCGCTCGATCAACCGGGCCGGAGAAGAACTGGACGTTTCCACCAAAGGGCGTCACGACCCGTGCGTGGGTATCCGCGCCGTGCCGATTGGCGAGGCGATGATGGCGCTGGTGCTGGCCGATCACTATTTGCGCCACCGGGGCCAGACAGGAAAGTCACACAGCGTATGAACTCAGAATTTGAACGGGTTGCCGAGGCCATTCGCGCCTTTGAGGCTGGCGAACTGGTTGTTGTCACCGACGACAATGACCGGGAAAACGAGGGCGACCTGGTGATCGCCGCCAGCCATTGTACGCCCGAAAAAATGGCCTTCATCATCCGCCATGCCTGCGGCATCGTGTGTGCGCCGATGACCAGGGCCGTCGCCCGCAATTTGCGTCTCGACCCGATGGTCGCCGACAACGACGCCACCCACGCCACGGCGTTCACGGTGTCGGTGGATTTCAAGCACGGGGTTACCACCGGCATTTCGGCCGATGACCGAACGGCGACGATACGGGCACTGGCCAATGACAATACCGGGCCGGCGGATTTCATGCGGCCGGGGCACATCTTTCCGCTGATCGGCAAGGATGGCGGCGTGCTGATGCGGTCCGGACATACCGAAGCTTGCATCGATCTGTGCCGCCTGGCCGGGCTGCCGGAAGTCGGCGCGATCTGCGAACTGGTCAATGATGATGGCACCGTGATGAAGGGCCAGCAGATTACCGACTTTGCCGACACCCATGGGCTGAAACTGGTCTCGGTGGCCGACATGATCGCCTATCGCCAGCGCTCCGAAAAGCTGGTGGAGCGGCTGGCGGAATTTGAAATCGAAACGCCATCGGGTACGGCGCGGGCGATCACCTATCAGACACCGTTTGACCGGATGCAGCATCTGGCGCTGGTGTTCGGTGATATCCGCGACGGCAACGCGGTGCCGGTACGGCTGCAACTGGAAGATGTCGCGGCGGATGTATTTGGCCGATCCCGCCGGATGGATGCGATATTGGAACGGATTGCCGAACACGGCCGCGGGATCGTCATTTATCTGCGCGCCGGCAGTGTCGGGGTCGCGAGGGTGCCGAACCGGACGCGCGATATGCTGGAAGCGGCCGAGGACCATGACACGGCACTGGGCCGCGATACCCAGTGGCGGGAAATCGGTCTGGGGGCGCAGATTCTGACCGATCTGGGTGTCCAGTCGATCCGGTTACTGGCGTCGCGCGAACGGCACTATGTCGGGCTGGACGGCTTTGGCATTGTGATCGACGAGACCGAAATCTTCGATAATTAGAGCGAGGCTTTTTGTTGTTTGCTATTTACCTGCGCTCAGGCAGCATTTCCGGACGGCGTGCAGCAAGCCGCTTCGCTACCGGTGGCGCGAGCCTCCTGGATCGGCGGGCAGGCATTCGTGCCATAGGAGCAATAGACACAGCAATCGCCGGCCTTGGGCTTCAAAATCTCGGCGCAGCCGGTGCATTCGTAAAACCACTGACAGGCGTCCTGGGGCATGGTTTCGGTTTTTTCATGGCCGCAATGCGGGCATGTCAGGGTGGATTGCAGGTCCGGTTCGAAGCTGTTTGAGGCACTGTTCATCGTCGCTACATCCAGGATATCAGCATGTCGTTCAGCCGGGTCTCATAACCCAGCACCAGCATCGCCAACCCGGTCAGCCCGGTTGAAGTGGTCAAGACGGCGATCCGCGTTCGCGATATTTTATTCTTGAGAACAAAATACCAGGACACCATCACAATCAGCGCCGTGATCGCGATGACATAAGGGCTGATCGCGGCAATCTTGCCGAATATCGCGACCCAGGCGCCGCCAAGCCCGGCGACCATGAAGGCCATGGGCAATATGCAGCACAGCGCCGCAAACATTGAAGCGACAGCGGCGCCCAGCCCAACTCCGGGCATGCGCGATCTGTTGGTGACCGTATTCATGATCTGGCTATTCTATCATAATTTTTACGTCGGGATGGAAGGCATGGAATGCAAAGGCAAACGTTACATCGTGAACCACATCGCGCGCGGAACCGTCGGCTGCCTTCATCGTCGTGCGGATCGATCCGACATCCCGGCCATCTGCGATACGGCTTTTGTCGAGGGCGGAATTGACCCCATGGGTCCAAGTCACCGTGACATCGCCGAGCATCATTTCGCCCTTTTGCCGCAGCAGCGCCATGGAAACGGCCATCGGTTTTTTGCTCTCGTCGCCCTTGACGACAATCACCCGCACCATCGGCGCAATGCCATCGGGCATCTCGCCAGAATATAAAAACGGCCGCCTGGAGCTGTCATAGCCGGCATAGGGATTGCGGCCATAATCGCGCATGCGCGGATTGTTGGGCACCAGCACCTTGGCGTCCGGCGCTTCGGCGAGAAAGGCGGAGAAAGAGACCACCCGGGCCGGCACCATCTTCAGGGCGGATCCGACCTGCGAGCCAACAATCGCCTCGCCGGTGAATTGCTGCCACCAGGATTCGGTCTTGCGGTCATACATGATCAGATCGGAATTGCGCAGCTTGCCGGTCGTGCCGAAAGTGGTCGGTTCGCCATCGACCCTGCGCTCAAAAACGATGGCCGCGTTGCACAGCGGACAATAAGTCACCGCAACCGGCATGCCGCCAATCGTATCGTTGACGATCTCGTGCCAGGTCAGGACCTGCAGCGGGTAGCCCTTCAACTCGCCGTTTACTTCCAACCGGATGACCGGTTCCTTTTCGCCGAGGGTTTCGATTTGCGATGCGGGCCGGAACGAGGGCTGGTCAATTGAAGGAATGCCATCTTTGGGCGGGCCGCCGGACAGGACCTCACTGAAATCGATTGATGTCTTGCTGAAATCGGTACCTTTCCAGCCCTGACGCATCCAACGGTCCGGATCGGCGCTAGCGGCACCGGCCAGTTGAAGGAGGATCAGCAACGAAAGCGCCATGACCGTGGCGGCTGTGGCGTAGCGGATTGCGGTAGATTTTTGCTTGTCGAGCCAAGTTTCGGCGACCGTTTTCATGGCCATTTCCCTGAATATCGTCGTGTGACATTTATCAGACAGAAGCAAGCTGCCAAATGCCAGTCAAAGCACCTCAAACCGACGTGAACGGGGAGTGGCCAGTGAACAATGAGCCATGAGCAGCAAACAGATCGCTCGCGCTCAGATATTCAGGCGCAAGACCAGCGCGCGGGCGACCCAGCCGGCCAGTCCGGGCGTGCGGTCCCGGTTCAGGATATCGTCAAACGGCGCGAATTCAGCGGCTGCCGCATCGTCTGCGGCAACCGGTTCGCCACCGGTATAAATGCCTGAAAACACCTGAATAATGAAAGCGCCCGGTTCCGGTGCGACGGGAAATTCGCCAAGCGCGGTCATGGCGCCGGCGGCCAATCCGGTTTCCTCACGCAATTCGCGGCGGGCGGCGTCTTCCTCGTTTTCGCCCGCCTCGATTGCCCCGCCGGGAAAACTCCAATGCCCCAGATACGGCATCTTGCCGCGCTTGACGAGAAGGACAGCCCGGGGTTTGAGAACAATGATGCTGACGCCGCGTGCTGCCATAATCGGGTTATTCTGGCACGGTGAGGGCAGCGATGATATATCGCGGCGATGTGCGGGCGATATTCCATTGTGGCGGAAGCGGCAGCGATACGGGACCTGTTCGAGCTTCCCGATGTCGACGAGAATCTGTTTGGTCCGCGATACAATGTTGCGCCGACCCAGCCGATCCTGATGGTTCGCGACGGCGAGCGGCGGAACCGGGCGACGGGCCGGCGCATTCGAGAACTGGTGGCCGCACGGTGGGGGCTGATTCCATCGTGGGTGAAGGATCCGAAAGACTTTCCGCTTCTGATCAACGCCCGCGCCGAAGGGGTTGCCGACAAACCGTCCTTCCGCAACGCCTTCAAGCGTCGGCGCTGCCTGATCCCGGCTTCGGGATTTTATGAATGGCAAGCGAAAGGGAAAACCAGGGGCAAGAACAATCCCAAACAGCCCTACTGGATCCGGCCCGACGACGGCTCGCTGCTGGCCTTTGCCGGCCTGTGGGAGTGCTGGTCGGGTGCCGATGGCAGCGAAATGGACACGGTGGCGATCATTACGACCGAAGCGAATGCCAGCCTGACGGGTATCCATCACCGTATGCCGGTGATCCTGCAACCGGACACGTTTGAGCCGTGGCTGGATGCCGACAGCGCGCGCGATGCGATGGAAGCGCTGTTGCGCCCGGCCGGCGACAATCTGTTGAGTGCGATTGCCGTCACGACAAGGGTCAACGCCGTGCGCAATGACGATGCGGATTTGTGGACGCCGGTCGACACCGGCGAAGACGAAGAGGCGTGATCAAGCCCGGCCTTGCCTGCTCAACACCAGTCCTTGGCATCGCCAAATGGCTGCTGGTGGGCGCGGCCATCCAGCCGCTTGGACAGGGCCATGCAGTGGTCGGTTTCAAACCCGAGCGCGCGGTAAAAGTCGATCACCGCATCATTGCCTTCGCGCACAAGGATGTTGAGCTTCCACACGCCGCGGTCCCGCAGCCAGGTTTCGGCGGCGGCCATGGCCTGCCGGCCGAGGCCCTGCCGCCGCGCCCCGGTGTCTGCTGCCAAATAGTAAACCCAGCCGCGGTGGCCGTCATGACCGACCATCACGGCAGTAATGACGCTGTTTGCGCTGTCGCGCCCGACCAAGATGGCCGAATTGTCCTGGCCGCGAGCGAAAGCGATATCGGCGACCGGGTCGTTCCACGGCCGGGTCAGGTCGCAAGCGCGCCACAGGGCGATGATGGCGGCCGTGTCCGCCTCGACCGCTTCGGAAAAGGAAACGGTGCTCACAGTACCCGGCCCGGACTGAGGATGCCGGCGGGATCGAAGGCGCTCTTGATGCGGCGCATCAGGTCCAGCTCGATGTCGGATTTCACGGTTTTGAGCAGATCCCGCTTCAAGCGGCCGATGCCGTGCTCGGCGGAAACTGAACCGTCCATCTGTGCGACAATATCGTGGACCAGACTGTTCATACCGGACCACATGGCCAGGAATTCTTCCTTGTCCATTCCGGGCGGCTGGCTGATGTTGAAATGGATATTGCCGTCGCCGAGATGACCGAAACCAACCGGGCGGCAGCCGGGAATGGCGGCGGTCACCGCCGCAATGGCGCGATCCATGAACTCCGGCACACGGGCGACCGGGACAGAAATATCATGCTTGATGGAACCGCCTTCGGGCCGCTGGGCCTCGGATATATCGTGGCGGATTTTCCACATGGCATCGATCTGGGCCAGTGAACTGGCGATCGCCGCATCGGCGACATTGCCGGCCTCAAAGCCATTGGACAGGGTCTGCTCCATCATTTCAGCCGCGTCGGCCTCTGAACGTGGCGAGGAGATTTCCAGCAGCACATACCAGGGATGGGGCTCGGCGAGCGGATCGCGATTGCCCGGCACATGACGCAGCACGAAATCAATGCTGATGCGCGGCAGCAGCTCAAATCCGGTCAGGCTGGGACCGGCGGCCTTTCGCGCGGTCGACAGCAACGCCAGCGCGGCCGCCGGATCGGCCAACCCGGCAAAGGCCACCGCCCGTCCCGCCGGCGCCGGATACAGTTTCAGGACGGCGGCGGTGACAATGCCGAGGGTCCCTTCGGCGCCGATAAACAGGTTTTTCAGATCGTAGCCGGTATTGTCCTTGCGCAGGCGTTTCAGACCGTTCCAGATTTCACCGGTTGGCAGCACTACTTCCAGACCAAGCACCAGATCGCGGGTGTTGCCATAGGCCAGCACCCCGACCCCGCCGGCGTTGGTGGAAATATTGCCGCCGATCCGGCAGGTGCCTTGCGCGCCCAGCGACAGCGGAAACAGCATCCCGGCGTCAGCGGCGGCGGTCTGGATGTCCTGCAAGATCACACCGGCTTCAGCGACAATCGTGCCGCCTTGCGCATCGATATCGCGAATATTGTTGAGGCGGTTCAGCGACAAGATGATCTCGTTGCCGCTTTCGTCGGGCACCTGCGCCCCGACAAGGCCGGTATTGCCGCCCTGGGGGATGATTGGATGGCCGTTGGCACTGGCCCATTTCAGGATCTGCGAAATTTCATCGACAGATCCGGGCCGGACAACCGCCGGCGTCGTGCCGTGATAGAGATTTCGCCACTCGGTCAGATAAGGCGCGGTGTCGTGCGGATCGGTCAGCACATGGGCCGCACCAACGATTTCAACCAGCGCGCCAACCCGTTTATCCAGCACATTCACACCCACCATTTCTTGCTTCCCCGTCGTCGCAGATTTGCGGCGATCTTATTGCATGCACGGGTAAGGCGTCGAGGCCGCTTGATGGCAATCGCGACCCATGGCACAACCGGTCCTTGCAAAATATCGGCCGGGGCCGCAATACCCGGTTTCGTATCGCGAGGGGCAATTGACGATGAGTGGTGGCGCTGGAATTTTGGCAGGCAAACGCGGGCTGGTGATGGGCATTGCCAATAACCGGTCGATTGCCTGGGGTATCGCAAAGGCGGCGCACGAGGCCGGCGCGGAACTGGCAATGACGTATCAGGGCGATGCGCTGCGGCGCCGTGTGGAACCGCTGGCGGCAGAACTGGATGCGCTGGTTGTTGGCCACTGCGATGTCACCGATGGCGAAACCATCGATGCGGTATTCGATGCTGTTCGCGAGGCTTGGGGCGGTCTTGATTTTCTGGTCCACGCCATCGCCTTTTCCGACAAGGACGAGTTGACCGGGCGCTACGTTGAAACCAGCGAAGAAAATTTCACCAAGACCATGGCGATCTCCTGTTATTCGCTGACGGCGGTCACCCAGCGGGCCGAACCGCTGATGGCCAATGGCGGGTCGATCCTGACGCTGACCTATTACGGCGCGGAAAAGGTGATGCCCCATTACAATGTGATGGGCGTGGCCAAGGCGGCGCTGGAAACCAGCGTGCGCTATCTGGCCGCTGACCTTGGCAAGGTTGGCATCCGGGTCAATGCCATATCAGCCGGCCCGATCAAGACACTGGCCGCCTCGGGCATCGGCGATTTCCGC
Organism: uncultured Polyangiaceae bacterium; assembly: GCA_964196155.1. Classification (GTDB taxonomy): domain Bacteria; phylum Pseudomonadota; class Alphaproteobacteria; order Rhizobiales; family Afifellaceae; genus CAXMRP01. The sequence continues at coordinate 5,985 of CAXMRP010000163.1, read as the reverse complement.
TATATCCTGAAGTGGAACGAATATAACGCGCCAATGCGGCGGACCGTATCGACCGAAGATGTCGGGCATTCGGCAGCCTATCTTCTGTCCGACATGGCGCGCGGCGTGACCGGCGAAGTTCACCATGTGGATTCAGGCTATCACGTGGTCGGCATGAAGGCCGTCGACGCGCCCGATATCTCCACTGTCAACGATTGATCGGCGTCCCGACAATTGTGGTCCGGGCACTCAGTTGTCGCCAGTGCGCTCAGTTGTGGCCTGAGCGTTCAGGCAATCTCGACGACAATCCGGCCGCGCACCTTGCCTTCGACAATCTCGTGGGCGGCATCGCTGATCCCGTCGAAGCCAATCGTGGTGGTCATCGCCGCCAGCTTGTCACGATCCAGATCCTGCGCCAGTCGGGCCCAGGCTTGCTCGCGGCGGGTCTTTGAGGCCATCACCGAATCGATGCCGGCAAGGGTGACACCGCGCAAGATGAACGGAGCCACCGAGGTCGGCAGGTCCATGCCACCGGCCAGACCGCAGGCGGCGACGGCACCATTTCGCATGGTCATGGCCAGAACATTGGCCAGGGTGTTGGAGCCAACCGCATCGATCCCGCCGGCCCAACGTTCCTTGGCCAGCGGTTTGGCCGGCTCGGACAATTCCGCCCGATCGATAATTTCGGCGGCGCCAAGGCCGGTCAGATAATCGGCTTCCGACGTTCGGCCCGTCGAGGCGATGACGTGATAGCCGCGGGCGGCCAAAATTGCGATGGCGACCGAGCCGACACCACCAGCGGCGCCGGTAACAACGACAGGGCCGCTGTCCGGCACCACGCCGTTTTTCTCCAGCGCCAGCAAGCACAGCATGGCCGTGTACCCGGCGGTACCGATCGCCATGCACTGTGCCGGCGACAACGCATCGGGCCGTTTGATCAGCCAGTCACCGCTGACCCGGGCCATGCCGGCATAGGCGCCATAATGGCCCTCGCCAACGCCCCAGCCGTTGAGAATCACGGCGTCGCCGGCGGAAAACCCGGCATGGTTGGTCTCGACAATCTCGCCGGCGAAATCGATGCCGGGGATCATCGGCCAGCGGCGCACAACCGGCGCGCGGCCGGTGATGGCCAGACCATCCTTGTAGTTGATCGTGGAGTGGGTGACGCGGACCAGCGTATCGCCGTCCATCAGTTCGCCGACGGTCATGTCAACCGAATCGACGGATTGCTTTTTGTCGTCATCGCGTGAAATCAACAGTGCGCGAAATGATATCGATGTTTGTGACAAAGCCCTGCCTTTCCCCAATATGGGATTTCCCTGAACTGAGGTTTCAATGGCGCTGTGTCAGGCAAATAGCAAGATGGAAGCCGCGTCGCCTTGCATCTTCCCCGGCAAATTCAGGCATGGACGGCGCCCGGTGCCGCACGTTCTTCAATTGGCCAATGCACGATGGCGGCGAACAGACCGAGCGCGACACCGAGCCACCAGACCGGCTCATAGGTGCCGTACAGGTCGTAAAGCCAGCCGCCGAGCCACACGCCGAGGAACGAGCCGATCTGGTGCGACAAAAAGACGATGCCACCGAGCATGCCGAGATTTGCGGTGCCGAACATGACCGCGACAAGCCCGTTGGTCGGCGCGACGGTCGACAACCACATTAGGCCCATGACAATGGAAAATGTGACAACCGTGAACGGGGTCGCCGGTGTGAGGATGAATATCGTCACGACAATGGATCGACCGATATAAAGATATGTCAGGAATTTGCGCTTGGAATAGCGCTGTCCGATGACGCCGGAGGCCAGACAACCGATGATGTTAAAAAAACCAATCGCCATGATGGCGATGACCGCCCATTTTTGCGCCAGTCCGAGGTCCGAGATGTAGGCAGGAAAGTGGGCGGTAATGAACGCCACCTGAAAACCGCAGACGAAAAATCCGGCAGTCAGCAGAAGATAACTCTTGTGGGCGAAGGCTTGCGCCAGCGCATCGCGAACGCCTTGGCGGAATTCACTGGCTTCGGCGCTGGTGTCCGGTTTGCCGCGCAGGGCCACCGCGGCGATTGGGATCAGACCCATGAAGGCGGCAAAATAAACCAGCGTATCGGCCCAGCCCAACGAGGCGATCATCGCCTGGGACAGGGGCGCAAAGACGAACATGCCGGCCGAACCGGCGGCTGTTCCCAGTCCGAACACCAGGGAGCGGTTTTCGGCGGAGACGCGGCGGGCGAACGCGGCAAGCAGAATGCCGAACGACCCGGCGGCGATGCCCAGACCGACCAGCGCACCGGCGCCGATATGCAGCCACAGCGGTGTCGGCGCCCAGGCCATGGTGACGAGGCCCAGCGCATAGAGGATTGCGCTCATTACCAGCACCCGGCCCGTGCCATAGCGGTCGGCAATGGCACCAAACACCGGCTGGCCGAGACCCCACATCAGGTTCTGAATGGCCATGGCCAGACCGAACGTGGTGCGGTCCCACTGATTGTCTTCCAGCACCGGCAGCTGGAAAAAACCCATCGCCGAGCGTGGACCAAAGGTCAGGAACGAAATCAGGCATCCAGCGATAACAACAACCGCCAGCGGCACGGTTGCACTTTGAACTGCAGACCGTTTTGTCATCGGGTCGGGCTCCAGATACCGCGCTGATTGCCATGGATGCTGATGCAATTGGCACGGGATTCGTAACGTATCGAAATTGTGCGGCGAGCAGGCAAGCCGGCACCTGTTACAAACTAACGCTGATATGCCGGCAGAAAAGCCAATAATTCCTATTTCACCGATCAAAAGCGCTGATCGATCGATGCGGGCCTGATTTGAGCGAAATCCGCTGTCAACTGATCGCTGGCCGATGCGGCCATTTGCACCGTCCTTGCGGGTTGAAGCGGGCGCGCAGATTGCCTATGTTGAAGTCAACCGGCCTTTGCCGGGTCTTATTTTCCCTCAGTTATGCTCAAAATGAGCATAACTGAGGTCAATCGAGCGACCAGCGATCGGGAGGGCATCATGGCGATTTCTGCGCACATCGAAGCCGATTTTGAACGAGGCAACACCTGGATCACGGGCAATGCGCGCTTGCAACAGCCGCGCTTTGAGAGCCTGCCAATGCCGGACCTCACCTATACGGATGCGGTCGCCACCGAGACGGCACACCTTTACGACAAGGTCTCCAAATTCATCCCTGAAATCGAATGGCCGGTTTTCGCGCCGACGATCAAGGCTATCAACGACCTCAAGAAAACCCGCAATGCGGTGATCCTGGCGCATAATTACCAGACGCCGGAAATTTTTCATTGCGTGGCGGATTTCGTTGGCGATTCCCTGCAACTGGCGCAGGAAGCGGCGCGCTGCGATGCCGAAGTGATCATCCAGTGCGGCGTGCACTTCATGGCCGAGACCTCCAAGCTGCTGGCACCGGAAAAAACAGTGCTGATCCCCGACATGCAGGCCGGTTGCTCGCTGGCGGCCTCGATTACCGGCGCCGATGTGCGGCAGCTGCGCGAGACCTATCCGGGCGTGCCGGTCGTTGCCTATGTCAACACGTCGGCGGACGTCAAAGCGGAAGTGGATATCTGCTGTACCTCGTCCAACGCGGTGGAGATCGTCGAAAGCCTCAACGCGCCCAAAGTCATCTTCCTGCCCGACCGCTATCTGGCCCAGTGGGTGGCTTCACAGACCGACGTGGAGATCATCGCTTGGCATGGCGCCTGCGAAGTGCATGAGCGTTTTACGGCTGAAGAACTGCGCGGTTATCGGGACGCCAATCCCGGTCTGAAGATCATCGCCCACCCTGAATGCCCGCAGGACGTGATCGGCGAAGCGGACTTTACCGGCTCGACCGCCAAGATGATCAACTGGGTGAAGGACAATCAGCCGCCGAAAGTGCTTTTGGTGACCGAGTGTTCGATGGCCGACAATGTGGCCAGCGAAACGCCCAACGTTGATTTTATCCGGCCGTGCAATCTGTGCCCGCACATGAAACGCATCCAGTTGCCGAAAATCCTCGATACGCTGCTGCACATGAAAGAAGAAGTGACCATTCCCGCCACTGTGGCGGAGCGGGCGCGGCGTTCAGTGGAGCGGATGGTTCATTTGAAGATGTGAACTGGCTGAAAATGTAAGCTGGCGGCTTGTTCCGGCCACCCTACCCCCAAATCACTGTAAGTGTTGTGCGGATTTTCTCCGGCCGGGAGCCTCGACTGAATGACCTTAACCGAATCGCCCTTCCCGCCCCAATCCTGGCACGGCATCGATGATGTGGTAATTGTCGGCGGCGGGCTTGCGGGCCTTTTCTGCGCGCTGAAGCTGGCGCCGCGTCCGGTAACCATTCTCACCGCTGCACCGGTTGGCGAGGGTTCGTCCTCGGCCTGGGCGCAAGGCGGCATTGCCGCGGCGGTAGGACCGGGCGACACGGTGGAGAGCCATGTCGCCGACACGATTGCCGCCGGCGACGGGCTGGTCGATGAAAAGATCGCCTGGCACATGGCGGCGGAAGCGGCAGACCGAATTCACGATCTGCTTGAGTACGGCGTACCGTTCGACCGGGATCTCGACGGCGCGCTGACCCTGTCACGGGAAGCGGCGCATTCGGAGCGGCGCATCGTTCATGTGCGCGGCGACATGGCCGGCAAGGCGACCATGTCGGTGCTGGAACAATCGGTCGCCAACACGCCGTCCATTCAGGTGATGGAGGGCTATATCGCCGAGGAAGTGCGGACTGAGCGCGGCTATATCACCGGTCTGGTAGCCCGCGACCGGCGCGGCGGCCTGTCGGAACGCCTGCATCTGGCAGCGCGGGCGATCGTTTTATGCACCGGCGGTATCGGCCATCTTTATGCGGTGACGACCAATCCATCCGAAGCGCGCGGCGAAGGCATGGCGATTGCGGCGCGGGCGGGCGCGACAATAGCTGACCCGGAATTTGTCCAGTTTCACCCAACTGCGGTCGATACTGGCCTCGACCCTGCCCCGCTGGCCACCGAAGCGCTACGCGGTGAGGGCGCCCACATCATCGACAAGGCCGGCAAACGTTTCATGCTGGATATTCATCCCGACGGCGAACTGGCCCCGCGCGACATTGTCGCCCGGGCGGTGCATGAGGCGACGACTTCCGGCGAGGGCGCATTTCTGGACTGCCGCAGCGCTATCGGCGACACAATGCCCGACCGGTTTCCAACCGTTTATGCGGCTTGCATGGCGGCGGGTATCGATCCGGTGTCGCAGCCGATACCGATTGCGCCGGCGGCCCACTATCATATGGGCGGCGTGCATGTGGACGGGGTCGGTCGCTCGTCGGTCACGGGTTTGTGGGCCTGCGGCGAAGTGGCCAGCACAGGAGCCCATGGCGCCAACCGGCTGGCCTCCAATTCCTTGCTGGAAGCTGTGGTCTTTGCCGCCCGTATTGCCGAGGACATTCAAGGCATCATGCCGAACCACAAGATCATGCGGTGGCCGGACAATTCCGCTGACGAAGGGCCGCATTTGTCTGATAGCAAAGCTGACGGCATTGCGCGGTTGCGAAAAACCATGAGCCGGAATGTTGGCGTCGTTCGCAACCAAAAGGGACTGGAACAGGCGCTTGCCGATATTTTTGAACTTCAATCGGTCGGTCGGGCGCCACAGGTGCGCAATGTGCTGACCGCCGCCCAATTGGTGACAAGCGCGGCCCTGATGCGCCAGGAAAGCCGGGGCGGCCACTATCGCAGCGACTATCCCGATCTGGCCAAGGGCGAAGCGCATCGCACATTCATGACCCTCGCCGATCTGGCGCCGGCAAAGCCGGCGGTGCTGGCAAAGACCGGCTGATGACAAGTCCGATCATGGCACGCCTCCCCACCTTGCCGCGGCATCTTGTCCATGGCGCCGTCAAAATCGCGCTTGCCGAAGATCTCGGGCGTGCCGGCGACATCACCAGCATTGCGACAATCGACCCGGCGGCAAGCGCGCGCGCGACCATTCATGCCCGCGAGCCCGGCATCATCGCCGGCTTGCCGCTGGTTGCCGAG
>CAXMRP010000162.1:0-38830 GCA_964196155.1 uncultured Polyangiaceae bacterium | reverse complement strand
GGCGGCATTACACAGCATATCGGTGCGTATCAGGCCGACCTTAACGGCAAGAAAGTCACTTTCATTGACACACCGGGCCATGCCGCATTTACCGCCATGCGCGCCCGAGGTGCACAGGCAACCGATATTGTCATTCTGGTGGTTGCCGCTGATGATGGCGTAATGCCCCAGACCGTGGAAGCGATTAATCACGCCCGCGAAGCCGGTGTGCCGATCATTGTCGCCATCAACAAAATTGACCGCCGCGATGCCGATCCGATGCGGGTAAAGACCGATCTGCTTCAACATGAGATCGTTACCGAATCCATGTCCGGTGAGGTTCAGGAGGTGGAAGTCTCGGCGACCGAGAAAACCAATCTCGACGGCCTGCTGGAAGCAATTCTGCTTCAGGCGGAAATTCTGGAACTGAAGGCCAATGCCGACCGGCCAGCTGAAGGTACGGTGATCGAGGCGCAACTCGAACGCGGCCGTGGCGCCGTTGCCACGGTGCTTGTCCAGCGCGGCACATTGCGGATTGGCGATATTGTTGTTGCCGGCTCTGAATGGGGCCGGGTGCGCGCACTGGTCGATGACAAGGGCAATCAGCTTCCCGAAGCCGGCCCGTCTTTGCCAGTTGAGGTCCTGGGTTTTCAAAACACGCCGGATGCCGGCGACCGGGTTGCGGTCATTGGTTCAGAAGGCCGTGCCCGTGAAATCACCGAATATCGTCAGCAGCTGAAACGTGAAAAGACCCATGTCGATGCTACCGGTTTGCGTGGTTCGCTGGAGCAGATGATGAATCAGCTTCAAAGCGAAGGCGGGCAATCCTTCCCGCTGCTCATCAAGGGCGATGTGCAAGGATCGGTTGGCGCCATTGCCGGCGCGCTGGACAAACTTGGCACCGATGAGGTCGCCGCCCGCATCATCCATTCGGGCGTCGGCGGCATCACCGAATCGGACGTGACCCTGGCCGCGGCCTCCGGTGCCTCGGTTATCGGCTTCAACGTGCGGGCCAACAAACAGGCCCGCGAAGCGGCGGTGCGCGACCATATCGAGATCCGCTATTACAACATCATCTACGATCTGGTGGACGATGTGAAAGCAGCCATGTCCGGCATGTTGTCGCCGGAGATGCGCGAAACCATGCTCGGCAATGCCGAAATTCTCGAGGTATTTAACATATCCAAAGTCGGCAAGGTCGCCGGCTGCCTGGTCACCGACGGCAAGGTGGAACGCGGCGCCGGTGTTCGCCTGATCCGCGAAAATGTTGTCATCCACGAAGGCAAGCTGTCGACCCTCAAGCGCTTCAAGGACGAAGTTAAAGAGGTTACATCCGGCACCGAATGCGGCATGGCGTTTGAAAGCTATGAGGATATGCGCAAGGGCGACGTGATCGAGTGCTATCACGTCGAGGAAATCGCCCGCTCCCTGTAGGTCGGCCCACATGTAGGCCATCACACTTGGTGATCCGCTCGCCGAACCCGGTTCGGCCCGCAGCCTGATATCGACTTTGGAATTGAGCTAATGTCCCGTCTTACCGGCAATCACGCGGCCGAACCCTCGCAGCGTCAGCTTCGCGTCGGCGAACTGGTCCGCCACGCGCTGGCCGATGTGCTGGCGCGCCGCGATATCGATGATCCGGTGTTGTCACAGACCATTGTGTCCATTTCCGAGGTGAGGGTGTCGGCTGACCTGCGCCACGCAATGGTCTTCGCTGCGCCGTTGGCGGCCGGACCGGTCGCTGCCGGTAAAAAGAAAAAAGGCGCGCGCGGCAAACCGCCAGCCGATCCCGATCAGGCCGTCATCGATCTGCTCAACCGCCACGCCCGTTATCTGCGTGGTCAAATCAGTCCGGCGCTGCGCCAGATGCGATCGCTTCCCGACCTGCAGTTTCGTCTCGATACCCGCTTTGACGATGACAGCCGCATTGATGCGCTGCTGCGCTCACCCGAGGTCGCCCGTGATGTCGCTGCCAGCGAAGACACAGTGGCTACAGATGATGAGGATCGCGTCTGATGGGCCGGGCTCGCAAACAAAAGGGTGACAAGGTTGACGGCTGGGTCGTGCTCGACAAGCCGATTGGCATGACCTCGACAAAAGCGGTGGCAGAGGTCAAGCGTATCTTCAACGCCCGCAAGGCTGGCCATGCCGGAACCCTCGACCCGCTGGCGTCAGGGTGCCTGCCAATCGCGCTGGGCGAGGCGACCAAAACCGTTTCCTACGCCATGGACAGCGCCAAGACATACGAATATACGGTACGCTGGGGTATCGAAACGGCCACCGACGACGCCGAGGGTGACGCGGTTGCAACTTCCGATGTCCGGCCCGATGCCGATGCGATCAATGCTGTGCTGCCTGAATTTACCGGTGTCATTTCCCAGCGTCCACCGGCCTTTTCCGCCATCAAGGTGGCCGGCGAACGAGCCTACGATCTGGCCCGCAGCGGCGAGGTGGTCGATCTTCCCGAACGCGATATCACCATCGACCGTCTTGAACTCGTCGTCAGCGCTGATATGCGGCCCGCCGCCGATCATTCGGCGTTTTTTGCCGAGTGCGGCAAAGGCGCCTATATCCGCGCGCTGGCCCGGGATATTGGCCGCCGGCTTGGTACATATGGTCATGTATCGGCGTTGCGGCGGCTGTCGGTCGGGCCGTTTCGCGAAGACCTCATGATTCCACTGGAAATGCTCACCGAATTGGGTCATAACCCGCCGGCTTCTGATAGCGAACCGCTGTCAGCGGCACTTCACCCTGTCGAGACAGCGCTGGACGGCATCCCGGCGCTCGCCATGACCGGGCAAGACGTGATCCGCCTCAAAAGGGGGCAGGCCGTCATCATTCGTGGACGCGATGCACCCATCGTAACCGGCCTTGCATATGCAACGGCAGCCGGCATTCCGGTTGCCCTTGGCGAGGTTGAACAAGGCGCATTCAATCCACGACGTGTGTTTGATTTGGGCGGCGCTTGAGCGCCGCGAGACGAAAAGGATGACCGAATGTCGATCGCACCTGATCGCAAACAGGAAGTAATGAAGGAATATGCCACCAAGGACGGCGATACAGGTTCGCCCGAAGTCCAGGTGGCGGTTCTGTCAGAGCGCATTGCCAATCTGACGGAACATTTCAAAGACCACAAAAAGGACAATCATTCCCGCCGTGGTCTGTTGAAACTCGTGTCCCAGCGTCGTCGCCTGCTCGATTATTTGAAGCAGATTGACGATGGTCGCTACCAGACGCTGATCGGGCGTTTGGGCCTGCGCCGTTAAAGGATACGAAGCGCCGGAAGTGGCGGAATGGGTTCGCCGCTTCTAAAGGACGCTGGGCGAGCCATGGCAGGATTACCAGATACTTTCACCGACAGTCGGCAGCGCAGCTGGCTGGGCAAAAGTATCTTGTCATCTTGCACATGGTTGGCTGCAACGTCCGTATATGACGGAAAGGAAAATCATGTTTGATCACCACAAAATTGAAGTCGAATGGGGCGGTCGCCCTCTGACACTTGAGACCGGCAAAGTTGCCCGTCAAGCCGACGGCGCCGTTGTCGCCACCTATGGCGAGACCTCCGTGCTGGCCACGATCGTATCGGATACCAAGCCAAAACCGGGGCTCGACTTCTTCCCCCTCACGGTCAACTACCAGGAAAAATACTACGCTTCCGGGCGCATTCCAGGCGGTTTCTTCAAGCGTGAAGGCCGGCCGACCGAAAAAGAGACCCTGACTTCCCGCCTGATTGACCGGCCCATCCGGCCGCTGTTTGCCGCAGGCTACAAGAACGAAACGCAGGTCATATTAACTGTCCTGTCGCACGATCTTGAAAACGATCCCGACATTCTGGCGCTTGTTGCCGCATCCGCCGCGCTCACCATGTCCGGCGTGCCCTTCATGGGCCCGATCGGCGGCGCTCGCGTCGGCTACATCAACGGCGAGTATGTCCTCAATCCCCTTACCGACGACATGGACGAATCCAGTCTCGACCTGATCGTCGCCGGTACCGGCGAAGCGGTGCTGATGGTGGAATCAGAGGCCCGCGAACTGTCCGAGGACCTCATGCTCGGCGCGGTCATGTTTGGCCATCGCGGTTTCCAACCGGTCATCGACGCCATCATCCAGCTGGCCGAACTGGCCGCCAAGCCGCCGCGTGAGCACAAGGTCGCTGATAATTCCGATCTCCATGCAAAAGTCCGCGACCTGTCGGCCGCCGGCCTTGGCGATGCCTACAAGATCGTCGACAAGGGCCAGCGCCGCGACGCAATCAGCGCCGTCAAAACCCTGGTCAAAGACACCCTCAGCCCGGAAGGCGCCGACGATGCGCCAAACCCGCAGCTGGTCGGTGAAATGCTCAAGAAGGTGGAAAGCGAGATCGTTCGCGGTAGCGTCCTGGATACTGGATTGCGTATCGATGGCCGTGACCTGACCACTGTCCGCCAGATCGTTTCCGAAGCTGGAATCCTGCCGCGCACCCACGGTTCGGCCCTGTTCACCCGTGGCGAGACACAGGCGCTTGTCGTTGCCACCTTGGGCACCGGCGAAGACGAACAGATGATCGACGGTCTGGAGGGCACCTACAAGCAGGCCTTCATGCTGCATTACAATTTCCCGCCCTATTCGGTCGGCGAAACCGGCCGCACCGGCTCGCCGGGACGTCGCGAGATCGGCCACGGCAAACTGGCCTGGCGGGCAATCCGCCCGGTGCTGCCGACAGCGGCGGATTTCCCCTATACGATCCGTGTCGTCTCCGAGATCACCGAATCCAATGGTTCCTCGTCGATGGCTACAGTCTGTGGCACGTCCCTGTCGCTGATGGACGCCGGCGTGCCCCTCAAGGCACCGGTTGCCGGCATCGCCATGGGCCTGATCAAGGACGGCGACCGCTATGCGGTGCTTTCCGACATTCTCGGCGATGAGGATCATCTGGGCGACATGGACTTCAAGGTCGCAGGTACTGCAGAGGGCATTACTTCGCTGCAGATGGACATCAAGATCACCGGCATCACCGAGGAGATCATGAAGATCGCGCTGGATCAGGCCAAGGGCGGCCGGGTCCACATTCTGGGTGAAATGAGCAAGGCGCTGGGCGAAGCCCGTGAAGAACTGGGCGAATATGCGCCGCGCATCGAGACACTCAAGATCCCGGTCGACAAGATCCGTGACGTCATCGGTACCGGCGGCAAGGTTATCCGCGAGATCGTCGAAAAGACCGGCGCCAAGCTCGACGTGTCCGACGATGGCACCATCAAGGTCGCCTCCTCCGACGCGGCTTCGATCAAGGCGGCGATCGCCTGGATCAAGGGCCTGACCGATGAGCCGGAAGTCGGCATCATCTACAAGGGCACGGTCGTCAAGGTCATGGACTTTGGCGCCTTCGTGAACTTCTTCGGCCCCAAGGACGGTCTGGTTCACATCTCCCAGCTGGCCCCGCGCCGGGTAGAAAAAGTCACTGACGTCGTCAAGGAAGGCGAGCAGGTTTTCGTCAAGCTGCTCGGCATTGACGATCGCGGCAAGGTGCGCCTGTCGATGAAGGTCGTCAATCAGGAGACTGGCCAGGAGCTCGAAGGCGAAGCCGAGTAATCCATTCACCTGCATAAATTAGAAAAGGCCCCGCTTCGGCGGGGCCTTTTTGTTAGGTGGATGACCGTCAATTGCACCGGCCGGCTTGCGACTGGCCCGCACAACCCTGGCTTGATTTGCCCCCAAAATACCGCTTGGAGGCCGGAACAGTTATGTCGGCACGGGGATTTCGTCTGGTTTCTGGCTAAGAGTGGAGTTCGTAAACCTTCTGGCGGGCCGTCATTTGCTCAAGGTATGTCGAAGAGCCGAGGGCGCTGCGACCCCCGGCACGGCAGGTATCTTACCAAGTAGTGTCCGGATCGACCTTGAAGAGGTGTTCCATAAAGACGCGGGTGACTTCCTTGAGCTTGTCGGCACGCGCATGGTCGCGCTGAAACTCGGCCGGTACCACGTTCCAGGTAATCGGTTCAACGCCGGCAGCGATCATCCGGCGCATGCCGTTTTCATGGCTCAGCTGTGTGATCGAACCGACGGTGTCCTCAGGCACGTAGACGTCATAGCCTGCGGCCTCGGCTTCAATAGCCAGGTAGGCTAGGCATACATCGGTCCACAGTCCACCCATGATCAACTTCCTGCGACCGGTGGCCTTCACCGCAGCGACGAATTCCGGTTCTTCCCAGGCGTTGACATTTGTCCGGTCAATGAAGATGGCTTTCGGCGCCAGTTTCCTCAGCTCCTCGATCATTGGATCGTAGCCATTGAGGCCGACGGCCACGTGGCTGAAGATTATCGGAATGTCATAGATGACAGCCGTCTTGATCAGACCGGTGGTGTTATTAATGAGCTCTTCATGGTCAATGTTTCGGACACCGGCCAGGATCGGCGGCTGGTAGTCGATCAGGACGAGCGCAGCGTTCGAGGGCGACAGGAACGGATCTTCGTCCGCTGCACGGTGAGGCGTGCCCTGGTAGCCTTCCGGGTAGGAGGCAACGCCATCGATCGTCTTGATCATCGGCGTTTCCGCCAGAACGGGCTGGGCGATGGTTGCTGCTGCCAGGCCAAGCGCGGCCAGAAGCGGTGTGAAACAACGTGGCATGTCGTGATTCCTTTCGTGGTTGAGGGGAATGCGAGGCGCGGGCTACGCGTGAACGTGCTCCGCAATGAGTTCAGCGACAGAGGGACCGGGTCCGACGAGCTCCAGCACGTTGCGGTCCGGATCGCGAATGAAGATTGTCTTGGTTCCACGAAAATCGCGGTGGCCAGTGATGGCGATGCCGTTTTCGACAACGAATGCTTTTGTGGCATCCGCATCCTTCACTTTGACGGCCAGATGAGTGATACCGGGATATTTCTCGACTTCATCCATCAGGACGTTTTCGCCTGCCCTGGACGTAGCCGGTCCGAGAAGGTTGATGTTGATCCCGCTTGGATGGAGCATCACCAGCGGATGCCCATTTTCGTATCCACCATCGGCGATGAGTTCGAAGCCCAGCAACTCGTAAAATGAAACGGATTTGAACCGATCGCTGATGCGAATACCGATGTGGTCGAAATTGCTGATGTCGAGCATGGTTCTGCCTCTCGTTGGCCTTGCGTAAATATAACTATGATCGTAATGTATATTAATATTTGAATTGGAATTATATTATTTCCAAATGAGCTATAATCGTGACATCTTCGATGGGATGGTCCTGTACTGCGCCGTGGTCGAGCGGGAGGGCTTCACCGCGGCGGCCAAAGTGCTGGGGCACACACCCGGTCACGTCAGCAAGGAAATTGCGAGGCTGGAGACCAGACTTGGCACGCGGCTGCTCAACCGGACGACGCGAAAGATCAGTCTGACGGAGTCGGGCAGGACCTACTATGATAGTGCGCGTCGTATGGTCGATGACGCCGGCGAGACGGAACAACGGTTGCAGGCACTTGGCGATCGGCCCTTCGGCATTTTACGAATGAGCGTGCCGGTGGTATTTGCCCATGGTTGCCTGAACAGCTGGCTGCCGGATTTCCTCGACCGGTATCCGGAAGTATCGTTGCAGGTCGATATCTCCGAGCGGCGCGCCGATATCGTGGCCGAGGGCATCGACCTGGCGGTCCGGATCGGCACCCTACCGATTTCCGATCTGATCACCCGCGAACTGTTCCGCACGCGTGGGGTCGCGGTCGCCTCGCCAGCCTATCTGCAACAATTCGGAGAGCCCGAACATCCGAACGATCTCGCTGACCATTCCTTGATCGACTTTTCCTTCCATGGCGCGTCGCGCGGCTGGAGTTTTGCAGCATCCGGCGCCCACGATCTCTCGGTAACGATCGAGCCCAGGATACGCTGCAACGACGCAGAGACTGAGAAGGCGCTCGCCCTTGCCGGAAAGGGGATCACTAGATTGCCGGAGCTATTCTGCCGGAAGGAGCTTGAGGCCCGGGATCTGGTCGCCGTTCTGACCGCCTACGAGCGGCCACCCACCGGTGTTCATGCGATATATGCGAGCCGGGAGAATCTGCCGGCCAAGTCTCGCGCCATGATCGACTTCCTGGTTGAGAAAAGCCGGCAGCGATAGATCTGCCCGAACTCTTGTTATCGGAGCCACATTCGTTCGGTGCAGGCGGCACGACCGCTCACAGGTGTGAACCGGTCGTTGCGGGAATGATCGCAAAGTCCGAACATCGGCTGCTGATCTTGCACCGCCGCTGGTTGCTTGGACCGGACTACGATCAGGAAATCAGCCTTCGGCCTGTCCGCCGGCCATCGCCAACATTGCCGGTTGTTGCGTATCGTCAATCCGGGACAGGACCGGCACGCCCAAAATGTCTTCCAGCGATTGCGGCCGGCCGAAATAGTATCCCTGGCCTTGTTGGCAGCCAGCGGCCCGCAGGATTGCAGCATGATCGCCCGATTCAACACCCTCGCCGGCAACAGCCATGCCAAGTGAGCGCCCCAGATTGCAGATCGCCGCGACAACCGCACGGGATTTCTGGTCATCGTCGATATTGTTCATGAACGAGCGATCGACCTTGATCTTGTCAAACGGATAGCGCGACAAAAGGCCAAGGCTTGAAGTCCCGACACCGAAATTATCCATGACGATTGACACGCCGATCTCGCGGATTTTTTCCAGCTTCTCGAAGGCCGCCGCTTCGTTGCGGCCCAATATGCTCTCATTGACCTCGATCTCGATCTGCGAGGCGTCGACATCGTTTTCGCGCAATGCCCGGGTGATAAATTCTTCCAGCCCGTCCCGCTTGAGTTGGGCCGGTGAAAGATTGATGGCGATCCGGACGCCTGGCCCGAACCGGCGGCAATCGGCAATCGCGCGGTTGATCACCCACTCGCCCATCGGCACGATCAACCCGGTTTCTTCTGCAACGGACAGGAACATGGCGGTCGGGATCAAACCACGGCCCGGCACGCTCCACCGCAGCAGCGCCTCGTAGCCGGCAACCTCGCCGGTCTCCAGATTAAATTGCGGCTGGTAGAGCAGGGCAAACAGGTCCTTTTCCAACGCATAGCGCAGCCCATCTTCCATCATCCGTCGGCTTTTCAGGTCTTCAGCCATCTTTGGATTGAAGAATCGCCAGGTCCGTTTGCCTTCGCTCTTGGCTCGATAAAGAGCAAAATCGGCGTTGCGCATGACCTTGACAGGGCTATCACCATTGTCCGGCGCCACCGCGATGCCGACAGAGCAGCCGATCTGAATCTCGTGGCCATCAATCGGAAAAGGATCGGTCATCAGTTCCAATATCCGGTCGGCCATCGGAGTGATCTGGGCAACATCGTGAATTTTCGGAATGATTACCGCAAATTCATCGCCGGACAGGCGTGCCAGCATGTCGGAGTCCCGCAACGATGTACTCAACCGCTTCGCTGTCTGGCACAAAAGCTCATCGCCAACCAGATGGCCGAGTGTATCGTTGATGTTCTTGAAACCGTCGAGATCGAGGATGAAGACTGCACAACGGTGATCCTTTTCGTTCGCCGCTGTCACCGCTGCGCTGAGCCGATCCTCGAACTGCTTGCGGTTGGGCAGGCCAGTCAACTCATCATGAAGCGCCAGAAATCGCATTTCCTCGCTGTCCGCCTGCAAGCGGTTCCGGCGGAAACTGTATCCGGCCATGAACGATCCGAATGTGATAACCGCGATGCCGAGTGAAAACACAAGCTGATACTGAACCCGGCCGGCAAGATTTGCCGCGATCTGGGATTGTGGTACCCGAACCGCCAGACGTTTGTCGGCTTGCCCGCTAATCGGCAGGAGCACCCAGCTCTTCAGGGACGATGTGGAAAACCAGCTGAGAAAGGCCGGTACATGAGCGCCATCTTGCA
This sequence comes from uncultured Polyangiaceae bacterium, assembly GCA_964196155.1. Taxonomy (GTDB): domain Bacteria; phylum Pseudomonadota; class Alphaproteobacteria; order Rhizobiales; family Afifellaceae; genus CAXMRP01. Next base: position 29,022 of record CAXMRP010000162.1, on the reverse strand, counting down.
AAACGTTACCCGTTTTCCCCGACTGGTGAGACTGGGAAACCAGCTTTCGAAGATCGTCCAGGTGGTGGCTGTTAGTATGACTGACAGGCACGACATGCCCATCCTCTTCGACAACTGCGATGGCATCGACGCTGCCCGAATTATCGTGAGGAAGCACGACCTGCCCGGACAACAGGGCCGTCATGTCGCCGCCAGTTTCCTGGAGCGCCAGCGCCAGCCATTGGTTGGCCCGCCGCTCGGCATCAGCGCCGATCGCCGACCGCAACGTTCCCTGGCCAAAAGTGGACAACGAAACGAAGAATGCCGCGGCGACACACCCGCCGACAACAATAGATACGATCCGGTTTCCCGATTTCGTAATCACGACAATCCGCCCTCATTGAACGCTGGCGCAAACATCGCCACCGGCGGCGCGCCCTCTTCAGCGGTAAGTAAAGCAGAACGAATTTAGGATCGCATGAAAGAGAAAAGGAGAATTGTAATAGGAGATATACAGTTTAAATTGTCAGATATTTTTAGATTTTGCAATATGGACTAAAAAGAATATAACTTTATCGATATAATTAGTGTTGTTATAAAATATTCAGGCCGCCACCGTTTCTGGATTGTCGGCCTCAGCCGATGGAGCGATAGTCAGGTCGGCCCGCTGTGGTGCGCCGAACAGAAAGCCCTGGACGATGCTGCATCCGGCGGCCTGCAATAGCGTCACCTGCTCCTCAGTTTCCACACCCTCTGCGGTGATATCGACACTGAGCGAGCGGCCTAGGCCAACGATTGAGGCGATGATCGTGCCAATTTGCGGATCGTCGGAGAGTTGGCTGACAAAGGACCGGTCAATCTTGATCTTGTCGAACGGGAATTGTGCAAGGTAGCTGAGGCTGGAATAGCCGGTACCAAAATCATCCATCGCAATCCGCACGCCCAGCGCCTTGATTTTGCGCAGTATGGTCATGGTCTCCGGCGAGTGATTGAGGAACAGGCTTTCGGTAATTTCGATCTCAAGCCGATCAGGTTCCAGTCCGGTCTCTTCCAGAATTTCCGCGATCATTTCAACAACGCCCGGAAACCGGAATTGCGCTGCCGAAAAATTGACGGCGATGGTGCCGTCGGAGATCCAGCTAGCCGCATCGCTACAGGCACGCCGCAAAATCCACTCACCCAGCGGCCTGATGAGGCCGGTTTCTTCGGCAACAGGAATAAATTCCATTGGCGAAATAATTCCCTCGCCGGGCCGTTCCCACCGGATCAAGGCTTCATAGCCGCACAGTTTGTTCTCGTTGAGATTCATCTGGGGTTGATAGAAAACGACAAATTCGTCGCGCTTGAGTGCCAGCCGCAGATCGTGTTCAAGAGCGCTTCGCCGGGTAAGATGCCTGTCCATGGCCGTATCGAAGAAGCAGAATTTGTGCCCGCCTTCGAACTTCGCCTTGTAGAGCGCCAGATCGGCGGCACGATAAAGATCAGCACCGGTATCGGCGTTCACCGGATAAAGCGCCACACCGACACTCGCCGTCAGCGACAGGGTTGTGTCATCGATCTCGTAAGGCTCGCCAATCTCCTCCAGAATGCGTTGTGCCAGGTGCCGGATCGATCGCGGATTGGCGTCGTCGACCAGAATAATCGCAAATTCGTCACCGGACACACGTCCGATAGCGGCGCGCTCGTCAACCAGCGGCCGCAACCGCTTGACTGTCTGAAGGATCGCCGCATCGCCGACCTGATGGCCCCAGGTGTCGTTGACCGACTTGAAGCGATCAAGATCAACGGTCAACACCGACAATTGCTTGTCATCTTTGGCGGCAACTTTGACGATGGCGTCAAGTGCCGTCAAAAATGCTGTCCGATTGGGAAGTCCGGTTAGCGGATCGCGTTCACGGGTTGTGAAAGTGTTGGCCTTAACCGCCGCATGACCCGCTTCACCCCGGCGGGCCCAGACCATCAGGGCGCCAAAACCCAACAGGGCCAGAAATCCGGTTAAAAGCGCTGCCATATTGGCCGTGTCGACCAAAGTATGTCCGGCCCCGTTAGGCGAAAGCACCATCCGGACGGTGCCAAGGTTTGCACCTTCGCCGCGCAGGCGGGAAAAAACGGTCACCGGCCCCGGAATTGCAAAATCAGCCAATGTGGACACCAATCCGGGGTCTTTGACGGGTACAATTTCGCCGGTATCCAGCGCCTGAAGGTGAAGTGCCATCTCCGCATCGGAAAGCCGCACGGATCCAGCGCCGGCAATTGTGTCGGACCGGGCCGCTACCAATACGCCGCTGGCGTCAAATATTTCATAATCGAGAAAAGTCGTAAGCGCACCGTCATTGGGCCGAAATGTTCCGTTGCCGAAATGGTCCGCGGCTTCGCGGATCGTCTCCAGCCGGTCGCTGCGCAGCGTGGACACCGTGATCGCCCGGGCTGCGGCAAATATGACAAGGACTGCACCGACGCACGCCAAAACCAGTCCGCAGGCGCGGCCCAAACGCTTCAACTCTAAAACACGCATAATCACACTCTGGTTCGCAGCCACCAAAGCTAGCGCATTAGGGTAAAATTTCTCTTAGGACATTGGATTGATGCGAAAGCCGGAATAAGGGCCGCCCCCGGGTATGCCGCCGCCCGGGATAGCCGCCCATAATGCCTTGCAAGTGGCACAGGCAGGACCGGAGCGCTATTCAGCCTATTCAGCCGCGTCTCGTTCCGCCTTCAGTTCCGATCCCTTCAACTGGTCCAGCCGTGGCATTGAAACGATGTTGTAGCCGGCATCCACATAGTGGATTTCGCCAGTGACAGCGCTGGACAGGTCACTGAGCAGATAAAGCGCCGAACCGCCCACGTCTTCGATCGAAACCGATCGCCTGAGCGGCGAATTCTCGCGCTGAAAATTGAACATGGCCCGGGCATCGGCGATGCCGGCGCCGGCCAGCGTGCGGATCGGGCCGGCCGAGATGGCGTTAACGCGAATACCCGCATCGCCATAGTCCGATGCCAGATAGCGCACCGAAGCTTCAAGTGCTGCCTTGGCCACACCCATCACATTGTAATTGGGCATAACCCGGGTCGAGCCGGCATAGGTCAGGGTGAGCATCGAGCCACCATCATGCATCAACGGTGCGGCAAGCCGGGCAATTTCGGTAAACGAGTAACACGAGATCAACATCGTCTTGCAGAAATTGTCGCGGCTGGTGTTGGCGTAGAGCCCTTTCAGTTCTTCACGGTCAGAAAAGGCAATGGCATGCACCACAAAATCGAGATCACCCCAGCTTTCGCCAATCGCATCAAATACCGCTTTGACCGATGCTTCGTCATCAACGTCGCAGGGAAGAAGCTTGTCCGAACCAACAGACGCGGCAAGCGGCTCGACACGCCTGCCAAAGGCTTCGCCTTGATAGGTAAAGGCAAGTTCTGCACCCTGATCGGCGGCGGCCTTTGCGATACCCCACGCGATCGAATGATCGTTGGCAACGCCCATGATCAGGCCGCGCTTGCCGCTCAACAATCCCGGTACCGTAACCATTGTTATTCCTCAGCCCTCATGACGCTGAAATACAAGCGTGGCGTTGGTCCCGCCAAAACCGAACGAATTGGACATGACAGTGCGGATATCCATGTCATCCATGCGTTTGCGCACAATCGGCATATTTTCAAAATCCGGGTCAATTTCAGCGATATTGGCGCTTTCGCACACAAATCCGTTGTTCATCATTAACAGCGAATAGATCGCTTCCTGAACGCCGGTGGCGCCCAGTGAATGCCCGGTCAGGGATTTTGTCGCCGAAATCGGCGGGCACTTGTCGCCAAAACCGAACACATTACGGATAGACTCGATCTCCCGCAGGTCGCCGATCGGCGTCGATGTGGCGTGGGGATTGATATAATCGATCGGCCCGTCCACAGTCTCCATTGCCAGTTTCATGCACCGTTCAGCGCCTTCGCCCGAGGGCTGCACCATATCGTAGCCGTCTGACGTCGCCCCGTAACCAACGATTTCGCCATAAATCCGCGCGCCGCGCGCCTTGGCGTGTTCCAGATCCTCCATCACCAGAACGCCGGCCCCGCCGCCGATCACAAAACCGTCTCGGCTCACATCATAGGCCCGCGAAGCTGTCGCCGGCGTGTCGTTGTAGTGGCTCGACATCGCGCCCATGGCATCAAACAGGCTGGACAGCGTCCAGTCGAGCTCCTCGCCGCCGCCGGCAAATATGACATCCTGCTTGCCAAGTTGGATGACCTCCATGGCATTGCCGATGCAATGGTTGGAGGTCGCGCAGGCCGAGGAGATCGAATAATTGACGCCCTTGATCTCAAACGGCGTTGCCAGGGTTGCCGAATTGGTCGAACTCATCGCCTTGGTCACGGCAAACGGGCCGATGCGCCGTGGTCCACGATCCCGGGTGATGTCGGCAGCTTCAACAATGGCCCGGGTCGACGGGCCGCCTGAGCCCATGATGATGCCGGTGCGAGGATTGGACACATCGCCCGGTTCCAGGCCGGAATCCTGAATGGCCTGTTGCATGGCAATATAGTTCCACGCCGCGCCCCGGCCCATGAACCGGGTTGTGCGCCGATCCAATTCTTCAGCCGGATCGGGCAGCGGAGCGCCGTGCACCTGACAGCGAAAGCCCAGCTCTGCATAAGATTCAGCAAAGGAAATGCCCGGCCGCGCTTCCCGCAGGCTGGCCAGAACTTCCTGAGTGTTGTTTCCGATAGACGACACGATACCCATGCCGGAGATGACAACCCGTTTCATGGCAGCCTCATTGCTCGCTGGAAATTCGATAATTCAAAACTATTCATTCTGGTCGATCGCCCCTATTCGGCCGCTATTGCCCGCCACTTGAGTCTGGCGTGGCCGCGTCCTTGAACAGGCCGACTTTCAGATCCTTGGCCTTGTAGATGGTCTCGCCATCGGCTTTCAGCCAGCCATCGCCGATACCCAGAACAAGTCTTGATCGCATGACCCGTTTCAGATCGACACCATATTCGATGTGTTTCACGTCTGGCGTCACCATGCCGGAAAACTTGACTTCGCCAACGGCCAGCGCCCGACCGCGCCCTTCCGAACCAAGCCAGCCCAAATAAAAACCAAGCAACTGCCAAAGCGCATCCAGACCAAGACAACCCGGCATGACCGGATCGCCCTTGAAGTGGCAGGCGAAAAACCACAGGTCCGGATTAACCGCCAGTTCAGCCCGTATCAGCCCTTTGCCATACTCGCCGCCATCTTCGGAGACTTCCGAAATCCGGTCGAACATCAACATCGGCGGCAGCGGCAATTGCGGATTGCCAGGGCCAAACATTTCGCCCCGACCGCAGGCCAGGACTTCCTCATATTCAAATCGGCCTTGCCGTTCACTCATTCTGTCCGCCCGTCCCAGTCAATTTGTCCCGGCACATCTTCGCCGGATTACCCAATTCGATTTAACCCACCTGTGTGGCGAATGATCCCGGTCCGGTAGGATATGCGGCCGGCAATCGGCCCGTTCATTCTGCCCCGTCGGCTGACCCTAGCATAGCGATTTGTCACGCGGAACGCTCGTTGCCGTTTTCCATATTGTGGGCGGCGCTTGCCATTGCAACAGCAGAGCCGATATACAGTTGTGAAGGCCGGAATGAGACCGGTTGGCAAGGTTTTCTGACTGATGAAAGCGCTCTCACCCGATAGGCCGACTCGCGTTGGCGATACTGTCGCCGTCGGAGATCTGGCCGACAATGAACTTTCTGTGGATCGGGTTGGTGACCGGTTGGCGGAACTGCAATCGGATTCACCAGTTGCCAGCGCCGGCACGCCTGCATCGATGGCAGAGCGTTTGCGCAAGGCCGGATTGCGGCCAACCCGCCAGCGGGTTGCGCTGGGCTGTTTGCTTTACGCCCGCGGACACCGGCATGTTTCGGCGGAAATGTTGCATGAAGAGGCCCGGCAAGCACAGTTCCCCGTATCCATGGCAACGGTCTACAACACGTTGCACCAGTTCACTGAAACGGGCCTTTTGCGCGAAATCGCCGTCGAGGGCGCCCGGTCTTATTTCGACACCAACACATCCCAGCATCATCATTTCTTCATTGAGGGCGAAAATCGCCTGATCGATATCGACGAAGAAATTGCTGTGGACAACATTCCCGAACCACCGCCGGGCATGTGCGTGGAGTCGTTTCAGGTCATCGTGCGGGTGCGCGCAAGAACTTGAATCTGCACCAATATGCCGGCCTGAATTGTATTTTGGTAGATGTAATTGCGTCTCAGGCGCTGCGCGATTTTCCAGTTGGCAAATTATAGCCGTCGTCTAGTTTCCCTCAAATGCCTCGCCAGGATAAACACCCCATAGTTGCTCTTGTTTAATCCAGCCGGAATAGCCTTTTCCCTCCACCCGGCACCAATCGCCCTGACATTCGGCAACCTCTGCCACGACCCGTGGCTCCAGATAGGCCGCAACAGCACTTTCAATTTCGGCATCGGCGCGGATCGGCGCTTCGCCCGCCTTGATCCAGGGTGTCACCAGCGCGGTGCGCCGGCCCGATAATAGCGAATGAAACACCCATCCTTCCGATCCGTCGGTGTCTCGGATCTTTCGCCAGTTTTCAAATTCCTGAACGATTTCGACAGGCCAGCCGGCGCGAACAAATATCCACGACACGTCGTAATCCTGACCGGGACCGATGCGGACATTGACCTTGTCGGATTTCAGACTGACGAAACGCGGTAGCGGCAGGCCGCTGGCGCCGGTTGTCTGCAACTGCGCTCGGGCCGGTGCGATAAGAAAGGGAGTGGCGACCATCACGGTTGCAATCGCAAGGCACAAGCCGACACTTATGGCCCGCCAGCTGGATGTCCACCAGCCGGGCGTCCGTGTCGACGCTCGATTCGACTGTTGCCCGGAGCGTCCACGGGCCAGCCACATCGGGTAACGCGGTCCACGATAGACGCAAGACCGTTTGCGAATTCTCATGCAGCGCTGATAGCCGCTGTGCCAATTCGTCTCAAGGCCCGCCGCAGCTAACCTGTGTGTAACGGGTAGTCGCGAGCGCGCGGTATTACAAACTGCATGACACGGCGCTCGGTACTTTTCTTGCGTTTGCCGAACCGTTTGCTAGACAGGGTCCGGGCAATTGGCGGTCCTGCCAGTGGTTTTGCCTGAATTTTATGGTGTGATCGGCGGCCTTGGCGGACATCAACAGGCGTCGCGTTTTGCTCGCGCTGGACCGATGGTGTCGGGGAGGAATGGCAGAATGTTGAAGCCGAAGCCGAAAGTCATCGTCACGCGCCGCCTGCCCGACAGCGTCGAAACTCGAATGCGCGAATTGTTTGATACGGTACTGAATGTCGAAGACAGGCAGCTGACCCAGGCCGAACTGGTCGAGGCGGTCAAATCCGCAGATGTTCTGGTGCCCACCGTGACCGACCGGATCGATGTGGCGATGATCGCCCAAGCCGGCGATCAGCTGAAACTGATCGCCAATTTCGGCAATGGCACCGACAATATTGCCGTCGAGGCCGCGACCGATCGCGGCATTGCCGTCACCAACACACCCAATGTGCTCACCGAGGATACCGCCGACATGACCATGGCGCTGATACTGGCGGTGCCGCGGCGGCTGACCGAAGGGGCCGACATTTTGCGCGATGGTGAGCCGTGGGGCGGCTGGAAGCCAACATGGATGCTCGGCAAGCGAATCTGGGGCAAGCGGCTGGGCATTGTCGGTATGGGCCGCATTGGCACCGCTGTCGCTCGCCGCGCCAAGGCATTCGGCCTGTCGATCCACTATCACAATCGCCGGCCGGTTGACGCGGAAACCGAATCAAAGTTGGAGGCGACCTATTGGGAAAGCCTCGACCAGATGCTCGCCCGGATGGACATTATTTCGGTCAATTGCCCCCACACCCCGGCGACCTTTCATCTTCTGTCCCGCCGCCGGCTGGAGCTGCTTCGCCCGGAGGCCTTCATCGTCAACACTGCGCGCGGTGAAATTATCGACGAGTCGGCGCTGATTGCCATGCTGGAAGCCGGCACGCTTGCTGGTGCTGCGCTCGACGTCTTTGAACATGAGCCGGCGGTCAATCCCAAACTGGTCAAGTTGGCCAAGGCCAACAAGGTCGTCCTGCTGCCGCACATGGGATCGGCAACCCTGGAAGGTCGCATCGAGATGGGCGAAAAAGTCATTATTAATATCCGCGCCATGATGGATGGCCACAGCGCGCCAGACCGGGTTTTACCGAGCCTTACGACCTGACAGGCCGCCACTTGCTGCTTTCAATTGCCGGATGCCCGAGTGTAATGAATCGTCTCGAAACGCTGCGCCAGCCCGTCATAAAGCAACAGCCGGCCAATTAGCGGTTCGCCAAATTTGCCGGCAAGTTTTAACACTTCCAGCGCCTGGATCGATCCGATAACCCCGGTCAGCGCCCCTAATATGCCCACCTCCGCGCATGGCGCGACCATGCCCTCCGGCGGCGCAGTTGGGAAAAGGTCGCGATAGCCGGGATTACTGTCTCTATACGGCAACAATGTTGTCACTGAACCATCAAATCGGCCGACCGCGGCAGTAACCAGCGGGATATTCGCAGCCGCGCAGGCATCGGAAACCAGATATCGCGTCGCAAAATTGTCCGAACCGTCGGCGACAATATCATAATCGACAAGTATATCGACAATATTATTGTCATTAACGCGTATATCATGGCGCGTAACCCGAACATGCGGGTTCAGCCGGTTGACTGCCACCGCCGCACTTGTCGCCTTGGGCTGCCCGACGCGGTCCGTGTCATGGATGATCTGCCGCTGCAGGTTTGACAGCGCCACCGTGTCATCATCGGCAATGCCCAGCGTGCCGATGCCGGCGGCCGCGAGATAGAGCGCGACCGGCGCCCCCAGCCCGCCGGCACCGATAATCAGTACCCGGCAGGATTTGAACGCCTGCTGGCCCGCGCCGCCCACTTCCGGCAGCACAATATGCCGGGCATAGCGCTCAAGCTCATCAGGGGTGAGGGGATTGTCTGTCACCAGTTGATTCTGACGGTCTAGCTATCGCCCGGCTGTGGCCCGTCATACCCTTCAAAAATCAGGAAATCGCATTCCGACGACGCTTTCCGGCTTTCGCTGGCGTCCTGATAGTCGGCGCTGTTATAGCAGTCGATCGCCGCCTGATAGGATGGGAATTCAAGCACCGCATGACGTCCGCGGGTGGCACCTTCCGCCACGGTGAAGTCACCGCCACGAATGACAAATTTCCCGCCGAATGCCGCGATAGCCGCGCCATTTTTCGCCATGTAGATCTTGAACGTCTCCATGTCGTGAATGTCCTCATGCACGATCCAGTATCCCTTGGCCATCGATCCAACTCTCCCTTGTCCGGGCGCTGCCATTCCACTCGGTAACGCGATTGTTGTTTAATTCTAGCTTACAGCGCCGCCTCAATCTCGGCAACAATCGCCCGTGCCGCGACTGCCGGTTCGACGGCGGTAACAACCGGCCTGGCCACTACCAGATAATCAGCACCCGCCTTGATGGCATCGCCCGGCGTGACGACCCGTTTCTGGTCACCGGCGGCCGCTCCGGCCGGCCGGATGCCCGGCGTGACGATCACCATATCCGGGCCGACAATCGCCCGCACCCGCGCCGCCTCGACCGCGGAACACACGATGCCGTCCATGCCGGCAGCTGTGGCGTCCCGCGCTCGTGCGGTGACCATATCAACGGCGCTGGCACTGTAGCCGGCTTCGGTAAGGTCGCTGTCATCCATCGAGGTCAATACGGTGACCGCCAGCAAACCTGGTCCTGTGTCGCCGCGTGCTGCGACCGCAGCCCGCATGGCCTTGGGGTAGGCATGGATTGTCGTAAATGTGACATCAAGATTGTCAATAGAGTGAACGCCATTGGCAATAGTATTGTCAATATCCAGAAGTTTCATGTCGAGAAATACCCGCTTGCCGTCCACCAATAGTCCGGGAATAAGGTCCAACCCACCGGCGAAGAGAAGTTGCATGCCAATCTTGTAAAACGACACGCTATCGCCAAGCCTATCGATCATTGTTTGTGCCGTCCGCGTGTCAGGAACGTCCAGCCCGACGATCAACCGGTCCTTCGCATCGCGTGGCGCCAGCATAGTACGCTGGCCAACCGCAGTATCCGGCCGATAATCGGGCGTTGCGGTCGGTGATGTTTCAAGCGGCGCGGCAGGGAGCATGTGTACCGTTCTCCTCGTTCGGATTTCTAAAGTTTCCTGAGCGCCACAGTAGAAATGGCATGGTCTGCGCCCTTGCTCAGGATCAGGTCGGCGCGAAGCCGCGTCGGCAGGATATTTTCCAGCAAATTGACCAGATTGATCCGGTCCCAAAGGCCCTGGGCCACGGCCAGCGCCTGCGCTTCGCTGAGTTTGGAATATTTGTGAAAGTAAGATTTGGGATCCTGAAACCGGGTTTCCCGCAGCCGCATGAACCGATCGATATACCATTGCCGGATGACGCCTTCTTCAGCGTCAATATACAGCGAGAAATCGAAGAAATCCGAGACAAAGGGGATCGCTTCGCCACTCGCTGGCATCTCCCCCGTCTGCAACACATTGAGCCCTTCCAGGATCAAAATGTCCGGTCGGTCGATTACCGACTTGTCGCCTTCGATGATATCATAGGCGAGATGGGAATAGACCGGCGCACTGACCGGACCCTTGCCGGCCTTGATATCAGTCAGAAACGCCAGCAACCTGTCCATGTCGTAGCTTTCCGGAAAGCCTTTGCGGTCCATCAGGCCACGTGCCTGAAGATTCGCATTGGGTAAAAGGAAGCCATCGGTCGTCACCAGCTCGACATGCGGGCTGCCCGGCCACCGCGCCAGCAACTCCTTCAGGAGCCGCGCTGTTGTCGATTTGCCGACTGCTACCGAGCCGCCGATCCCGATGATGAATGGGGTTTTCTTGCGGTTTTCCACGCCGAGGAATTTCCGCCGGTCACGGAACAGGTTGATGCTGGATTCAACATGATAGGACAGAAGCCGGGAGATCGGCAGGTAGACCTCTTCCACCTCGGCAATGGATATCGGATCGTTGAGCGAGCGCAGCCGGTCGATTTCGGCCACATCCAGCGTCATCGGCGTGTCGGCCCGAAGCTTGGCCCATTCGGCAACGGTGAAAAACAGATAGGGCGACATCGGATCCGGCTTCAGACCGTCCATCTAGTCACGCCTTCCCGGCTCGTCACCATCACCAGATTTATTGCCCGGCCCATCATTGTCGTTGGCGTTGTTGTCTGCGCCGCGCGCCGCTTTTTCTTCTAGCCCGCTTCGCCGGGTCCGGCTCGCCAGTTCCGCTTTCACGTCGTCGAAAGCCACGCCGCTCACTTCCAGCAGTGCCAGAAGGTGATAAAGCACATCCGCCGCTTCTGAGATCAACTGGTCGAGATCGCCCTCAACGGCGGCTATCGCTGCCTCAACAGCTTCCTCGCCAAGCTTTTTGGCGCATTTGGATGGCCCACCGGCCTTTAGCTGCGCCGAATAGCTTTCCGCGTCGCCTGCTTCCATGCGCATTGCGATCGTCGCAGCCAGTTCTTCCAGTGTAAAATCCGTCATGGCGCGCCCTTTTACGCCGAAACCGGCCGCACGGATATCCCCGATTTGGCCATGTGGTCCTTGGCCTCGCCAATGGTGTATGTGCCGAAATGGAAGATAGATGCGGCCAGCACTGCCGTCGCATGGCCCTCGCGTATGCCACCCACCAGGTGATCGAGCGTGCCGACACCGCCCGACGCGATTACCGGCACCCGCACCGCGTCGGCCACCGCGCGGGTCAGCCCAATGTCAAAGCCCGCCTTGGTGCCATCCCGGTCCATGCTGGTCAGCAGGATTTCGCCGGCGCCCAGCGCCACGACTTTCCTGGCAAACTCTATCGCGTCGATGCCGGTTGCCTCGCGCCCGCCATGGGTGAAGATTTCCCAGCCCGACCGACCTTCGATTATCGCGCCAGGATCGACCCGCTTGGCATCGACGGAAACGACAATGCACTGGTTGCCGAACTTGTCCGCCGCCCGCGCGACAAAGTTCGGATCGCGCACGGCCGCCGTGTTGATCGACACCTTGTCGGCGCCAGCCAACAGCAGCTTGCGGATATCGGCGACGGTGCGCACCCCGCCGCCAACGGTAAGCGGCATGAAGCAATGCTCCGCTGTTTGAGTCACCACGTCGAAGATCACATCCCGCTCTTCATTGCTGGCGGTAATATCGAGAAAGCACAGTTCGTCCGCGCCGGCCGCGTCATACGCCTTGGCCGCCTCCACCGGATCACCGGCATCGACCAGATCGACAAAATTGACACCCTTGACCACCCGGCCGTCCTTGACGTCGAGACAGGGTATGACGCGGGCCTTGAGGGTCATGGGGCGGATTCCAAGAATAATTGTCTACTAACAATACCAGTCTGGTAAACTAGTTTGGCAACGCAATGGAACCGGACAATTTCAGCCAATACATCGCATACCCGGATGAAAGTGGTGATCACAGCCTTACGCATATCGACGAACAATATCCGGTATTTGTTCTTTCCCTTTGCATATTCAGAAAAGATAATTATGCAAGGCGTGTGGTTCCGCGCTTTCAAGAATTGAAGTTCAAGTATTTTGGACACGACAACATTATTTTCCATGAGCGGGAAATTCGCAAACAGATTAACGAATTTAGCATACTGAGAAACTCGGAATTGAGAGGAAATTTTTTTGTCGACTTGTCTGCTGCAATCGCCAAGTCGCGATTCAGAATTTCCGCATCGGTAATAGACAAACGCGCACTACGAGGGGATCTTTTTCCGGATAATCCCTATGTTTTGGCATTGCGATTATGTATGGAAAAAATCAACGAATTAACGCGAAATGACAAAGCGAGCGATCAAGGTAAACTTATGGTAGTTTTTGAAAAGCGCGGCGCCAAGGAAGACAGGGATCTTGAGCTCAAATTTCTGAGAATTATAAGTGGCAACAGCAACCTCAACGCACTACCCGGTCGCTTTCAGCTTGTATTTGCAGACAAGAAATCAAACACAACAGGCATGCAATTGGCCGATATGACTGCGCGGCCGATTGGCGTGAGCATAATCCGACCGCGACAATCCAACAGGGCATTTTCATTGATCCGGCCAAAACTAATCAGAAGCAAAATTGACCGGAAAGGACATCGGGGGATCATTGTTTACCCCTGAAAGCGAAAGGCCTCGGAATACTCCGAGGCCAAACGCCGACCGAGAAAGCCCAATCCATTTAATCTACATATAGCACCGCATGACTCAATATTCAAGAATAATAGAACAATTACAATGCGTTAAGACGAATCACGGTAAGTGACTCAATTGATTTAGCAATTTAACATCGCCAGCGCCGCCGCCGGGTCGATCCGCCCGTCATAAAGCGCCCGGCCGGAGATGGCCCCATCGAGAATCGTCGCGTCGGACTGCGTCATCCGTTCGATATCAGCCATCGAGGCCAATCCGCCCGAGGCGATCACAGGGATGGTGACGGCTTCAGCCAGACTGATCGTCGCCGCCCAGTTGATGCCAGCCAGCACCCCGTCCCGATCAATGTCGGTATGGATGATGGCGGCAACCCCGGCATCTTCAAATTTCCGGGCGAGATCGACCGCCTCGACATCAGATGTTACCGCCCAGCCATCGGTCGCCACCTTGCCATCGCGGGCGTCAATGCCGACAGCGATCCGTCCCGGCCATTTGCCGGCCGCTTCGCGCACCAGATCCGGGTTCTGCACGGCGATGGTGCCGAGGATCACCCGATCGATTCCTGCATCCAGCCAGCTTACGATCGTCGCAAGATCGCGGATGCCGCCGCCCAGTTGCAGGCGCATGGCGCCGCCGGTAGCCGTGGTTATGCCATGAACCGCTGGAGCGTTCCGGCATTCGCCGGCGAACGCGCCGTTGAGATCGACAATATGCAGCCATGGAAAACCCAGGTCGGCAAATTTCCGGGCCTGATCGGCCGGGTCGGTGTTGTAGACAGTCGCTTGGTCCATATCGCCCTTTTTCAGGCGAACGCACTGGCCGTCTTTCAGGTCGATGGCTGGATAAAGGATCACGGTGTCAGATCACTGCAGAGCGGTGTTTTTGTTCCGCGCTCTCATAGGGGCTGCCAGGACAAAGCGCAAATTCGCGCGCCGTGCCGGGCTCATCATCGCAACCGAAACTACCGGCCGGGCGCCACAATCCTGTAGATTCGTAGCGCCGTATTCTGCTGCAGCGATATCGGCAGCAACCAGCTCGGCGGATTTCCGGCCATCAGCTGTGTGATCAGACCACTCTGCGCAGAGGCTGAATAGACCCGCGATTCCCGGCTGGTCATGCACACCGCCAGATAAGCGCCGGCATGGGCTGCTGCGGCCTGTCTCGGATCGGCCGCGGTGAAGAAGGCGAGGGAGTCGACAATGTCCTGCCCAAACCGGTGGAATGTCGCGGCCCAGATCCGGTGTGGTGTATGCAGCAGGATCGGCACACCCAGCCCCGGCATGGAAAGGACGACTGCCGGATCGAGCGCCGCCAATTCTTCGTGGGACGCCGCCAGCATGCAATCAGTATCGACGACCGCCGACAGTCCGTCTCGTGTTGGCGCCGCCACCGCCTGCTGCATCGATCCCGCGCTGCTATTTGTAGGAATGAATGCATAGTGCAAGATGGCGAAAGAGCCGAGCCACGCCGCCATCCACGCCGCATAACGGCCGGCACTGACCCTGCCGGTATCGGGCAAGGGCCGCAGCCGGGTGACCAGAACCGCACAAGGTGCAACCGCAAAGGCGGCGACAAACATCAGGCCGCGCAGTTGGATAAACATGGTCGCAAGCCCCGCCACCAGCATCACCAGCACCAGCCACCAGTTGGCCCGCTCGTCACCCGTTGCAGTGACCGTGAACCAGATGGTCGCACCCAGCGCTACCAATGGCGCAAGCAGCAGCAGGGAATAAAGCATCGGTGCACCGAAAAAGAGTACGCCCAGCGAGCGCGCATCGACAATCCGGTCCAGCCATATCGCCTGCAGGTCCGGCGAGATCATGTGGTAAGGGCCGCCAAAACATTCAGCTCCGGTCAGCGCCATAACGCCAAGCGCGAGTGCCGCGACGGGTATGGTTGCGCCCAAGCGCACAATCATCGATTTCGCGCCGCTGGCGATCCGGGTAACCGCCACCATGCCAACGCCGCCGCCCGCAAGCACAGCGGCATACGGCAGGGAGTAAACATCACACTGCGCCAGGCTGTAGCGCTCCGGCCCGACCAGAAGGGCAAAGAAACCGGTGCCCGCCACCGCGATTGCGCCATAAAATAACGATGCTGTTTGGCCAAAGCGCGCCGGATAAATGACCCAGGCAAATACTGCCCAGGCGAGAAACGCCACTGCATAGGGCACACCCTCAATCGCCACGGCCGGGATCATGGCGACGAGCACGCCGGCGGCAATCGCTGCTCCCCTGTGGGCGGCGAGGGATGGTGCAAGCGCCAACAGCGCCAGCACCAGCACGATCATGGCGCCATGGTGATCGATATTACCGATCAGGAAATGATGCGTCGACCAGTCGGCGGTCGCCGCAATGACAAGCGCAGGTAACAGCGCCGCCATTGTGATCTTTGGCCCGGCAAGTCGCATCGCGATCCTCGCCTGCAGCGCAAAAAAGGCGATCATCAACCCGAATGGCCAGAGGGTGAGCGCGATCGTTTCCGCCGTGGCAGCACTGGCAAGGGGCCGGAACAGCGCCATCAATCCGGCGACCGGGCCATCGACCAGCCGCGACCAGTGCATGGCGACCCCCTCTGGCCGCATGACTTGTGTCAGGACCGGATCATACCAGCCGCGCCCGTTCACAATGTCGCGAACCTCGACCAGCCGCATCATCGAATCGATATCGAAATAGTCACCGCTCTTCCGCTTGGCCCAATGGCCGGGATAGGTGGCGAGCGCGAACAAAAGCGCGGTTAGCACGCTGGCAAGGACAATTATTCCGCCGGGGCCAATCCGGGCGCGGATGGCGGCGAACGGCAACGGTTTTTTTCAAGGGCCGGGTCGTTCAAGCCAACCGGATCGGTCATATCCGTCATGATCCTGCGCCTTCCCGGTGCCGATATTCCATCCGCGCGTCCCAGATGCACGGATATCGACGCGGAGCCTATCAGGCGGCGATTGACAGAAGGTTTCCCGAGATCGAGACGGCGGCGCGCGGCCCCGGCAGGAGAATCAGGGTCGCCAGTTCAGGAAATTGCCGATCAGACCGAGGCCCAACTGCTGGCTTTTTTCCGGGTGAAACTGCGTGCCAACCAAATTATCCCGCCCGACAATCGCTGAAACCGGACCGCCATAGTCCGCCGTGGCAATCAGATGACCCCGGTCGCGCGGCACAAGATGGTAGGAATGGACGAAATAGGCATCCAGCGCGTTGTCTGCGTTGCTGATGGGGATGCCGGCCAGCAGCGGATGGTCGATCAGCGCATCGATCCCGTTCCAGCCCATATGGGGAATGCGCAGTGTCGGATCGTCGGGCTCAAGGGCAACCACATCGCCGCCGATCCAGTCGAACCCTGGCGTTTCGGCCTTCTCCAGCCCGCGTGTCGCCATCAGTTGCGCCCCGACACAGATACCCAGGAACGGCCGGCCCCGGGTGATTACCATCTCCTGCAACGCCGCCACCATGCCCGGCACGGCATCGAGCCCGGCCCGGCAGTCGGCAAAGGCACCCACTCCCGGCAACACGATCTGGTCCGCCGTTCGTACGATATCCGCTTCGGCTGTCACCGTGATTTGCGCGTCGATCCCCTGCTCGCGGGCGGCGCGTTCAAAGGCCTTGGCGGCCGAGTGAAGATTGCCCGAGCCATAGTCGATGATGGTGACGATCACGTCTCTTTCTCCGGAAACAGGCCCGTCACCGGCGGCTCGTCGATGGCGTTGGTACCTGCGGTATACCGGCCGGCCGGAGCGGTAGTGGCGATTGGGCGGAGAACATCGGGCACAGTGCGAACCGGTGGGCGCGTCTGGACGCCCGCCGCCAGAATAGTAGGACCACAGAAATACCGCACCTCCGCATCCGCCAGCGAACGGCCGACGCTAAGGTCGGCCTCGGTCCAGCCCCGCCGTTGCAGGGTCCAGCGCCGCAGATTGTTGGCCTCGCAGGCAAAAAGCAGCCCAAACAGCACTGCCGCCGCGAAGCCGATCGCGTCGCCAAGAGGCGATGTGGCCGCCATCAGTACGCTCGCTGCCACAACATAAAGGACAAGCCCTAGCCACATCCGCCGCCAGATCAACCAGATCAGCGGGATGATCAGCGCCGGCCAGCAAAAGCCGTCCTTGACAAAGGCCGCCCGCTCGGCGGCCTCGGCAGGGCCAAGGTCTGGTGATGTGTGAACCGTATAGGATCGCATTCCCGATAAATCCTGTGGCTCTCATTTGTCCGGTCACGGTGGCGCCTATTGCCGATCCAGTTGCTTAACTGGTCAACGTGCCCTTTGTCGACGGCACAGCGCCGCCGGCCCGCGGGTCGATTGTGAAGGCCGCCCGCAGCACCCGTGCCACCGATTTGAAGCAGGTCTCGGCAACATGGTGATTGTTGTCGCCATAGTGGTTGGTGACGTGCAGTGTAATGCCGGCATTTTGCGCCAGCGCGTGAAAGAACTCGCGCACCAGTTCGGTATCGAACTCACCAACTTTGGGCCGGGAAAAATTAACCGCCCATACCAGATAGGGCCGCCCGGACACATCCACCGCCGCCCGCGTTGCTGTCTCGTCCATCACCAGATCAAGCGAGGCGTAGCGGATAATACCGCGCCGCTCCCCAAGCGCCTGCGATATCGCCTGACCCAGCGCAATGCCGACATCTTCCACCGTGTGATGCTGGTCGATGTGCAGATCGCCATCCGCCTTGACGGTGATATCGATCAGCGAATGCCGCGAAAGCTGCTCCAGCATATGGTC
The DNA here is from genome assembly GCA_964196155.1 of uncultured Polyangiaceae bacterium. Taxonomy (GTDB): domain Bacteria; phylum Pseudomonadota; class Alphaproteobacteria; order Rhizobiales; family Afifellaceae; genus CAXMRP01. The sequence continues at coordinate 11,105 of CAXMRP010000162.1, read as the reverse complement.
GAAGAAGCCTACCCCGGTGGCGACATCATACTGGCCGCTTCCGTCCAGATTGACGGATACGGATATGTTGGTTTCCGCAGTGTTGCGGGCAATTTCGGCCTGGCGCATGTGCGCGCTCCCTGGCTAGTCAATGTAGGACACAGGCGCGCTTTTATCAGCGGCAAACGACCTTGGCCACTGCCAGTTGTAGGCACCGTTCCGGCGAGCCATCATGCCGTTTGCTTGCGCCCATGGATTGATTGCTTAAATAGGAGACCATTGGCCGGACGCATCGACCGGCTTACTGCTATTGACGGGACAGGCCGCAGCGCTCGAACACGCGGTAGCCCATGGCCTGTTCGCTGCAAGGAGCATAATTTGACCCGTTTTCATTCTGAACACTCGCCCTATGTGTCCGCCGACAATCCGATGCACGCCACGACGATTGTCACCGTCCGCAAAGGCGGCAAGGTGGTGATTGCCGGCGACGGTCAGGTGTCCCTCGGCCAGACGGTCATGAAGCATAATGCCAAAAAGGTGCGCCCCGTCGGCAAGGGTGACGTGATAGCCGGTTTCGCCGGGGCCACCGCCGATGCCTTTACGCTGCTGGAGCGGCTTGAAGCCAAGCTGGAACAATATCCTGACCAGCTTTTGCGTGCCTGTGTGGAACTGGCCAAGGACTGGCGCACCGATCGCTACTTGCGGCGACTGGAGGCGATGATGATCGTCGCCGACAAGGGCGCGACGCTGGTCCTCACCGGCACCGGTGACGTGCTGGAGCCCGAAGGCGGCATCGCCGCGATCGGTTCAGGCGGCAACTATGCGCTGGCGGCTGCCAAGGCGCTGGCTGATACCGATCAGGACGCCGAGGCGATTGCCCGCCGCGCCATGCAGATTGCTTCTGAAATCTGTGTCTACACCAACGAAAACGTTGTCGTGGAAACGCTGGATGCCAATGGAGATTGATCTCGACAGGGCCGTCGAACGCGGCATTGTCAACCAACAGCAGGCCGCCGGACTTGCCGAACTGATGCGGGACGAAAGCGCACAATCGCTTGCGCCCGCCGCTGAACCGCTGGCGGACCGCGAAATCGACCACGATGATGAAGGCTTCCGCTTCATCTCCGGCTTTGCTGATATCTTCCTGGCCCTTGGCGTTGTCATGTTGCTTTACGGCATCTCAGCCAGCAATCTGACGGCGACTCTCGGTGGGCATATCGCCACAATCGCGGCCATCTGGGGTCTGTCGGAAATCCTCGCGACCCGCCTTCGTCGGGCCTTGCCGTCAATGATTTTGGCCGTTGCTTTCGTATTTCAGGCGGTGAGCCTGTGCGCGGTCTATATTCTCGGCGGCCGGATCAGCGATCCGCTATTCCTCAGGCAGTGGTCTGATGCCGATAATCCGCTTTTGTGGCTATTTGCTGCAGCACTGGTGGCCGCGCTGGTTCACTATTGGCGTTTCCGCCTGCCGTTTTCGCTGGCGCTGATCGGCATTGCCATTGCCGGTCTCATCGTTTCCCAATCCTATATGGTCTTGGGCCGGGATATGGTGAGTTTCATCGTGCCGATCCTTCTGGTGACGGGATTGGCGATTTTCGCCGCGGCGATGCGCTTCGACATGGCCGATATTCTGCGCGCCACCCGCAACAGTGACAATGCCTTCTGGCTGCATATTATCGCCTCGCCCTTGATCGTTCACTCCCTCATGTGGCAATCGGCGATCTGGCTGGGTGTCGGCGATCTGAAACAATGGAGACCAGGCGGTAGCGACCGATTTTCCGAATTCCCTGAAATCATATCGACACTGGCCATTGTCGTCTTGCTGATCTTTGCGGTTTTGATCGTGGTCGCACTGGTGATCGACCGGCGCGCCATGCTGGTCTCATCTCTCCTCTATGTGTCGCTGGCCGTCTCTTACTATGTGACCCAACAAGGAGCGGCAGCGAGCGCGGTCACCTATACGCCGATCATCATCGGTGCCGGCATCATTGCCGTCGGCATTGGTTGGCTGCCCATGCGCCGTTTCCTGTTTTCGGTGTTGCCGCTTGCTTCGATTGCGCCTTACGTGCCGCCGGCGACACGCTGATCCTACAGAACCATTGAACAAGACGAGACAGATAAATGAGTGATTTTTCGCCCCGCGAGACGGTTTCAGAGCTTGACCGCTTCATCATCGGCCAGAACGACGCCAAGCGTGCCGTCGCCATCGCCTTGCGTAATCGCTGGCGCCGCCAGCAGCTTGAAGGCCCGATGCGCGAGGAGGTTCTGCCAAAAAATATCCTGATGATCGGCCCGACTGGCGTCGGCAAGACGGAAATATCCCGCCGGCTCGCCAAACTGGTCAATGCGCCGTTCATCAAGGTCGAGGCGACCAAGTTCACAGAAGTTGGCTATGTTGGTCGCGATGTCGAGCAGATCATCCGCGACCTTGTCGAGGCCGGTATCTCCATCGTCCGCGAATCCAAGCGCAAATCGGTTCAGGCCCGCGCCCACCTTCAGGCGGAGGAGCGGGTGATTGACTCTCTGGTCGGTCAGGGGTCAAGCCCGGCGACCCGCGATTCCTTCAGAAAAAAGCTGCGCGACGGTGTGCTCGACGATAAGGAAATCGAGATCGAGGTGCGCGACTCCGGCAATCCGATGGGCGGCTTTGATGTGCCCGGCATGCCCGGCGCTTCGATCGGTGTCATGAATATGGGCGACATGCTCGGCAAGGCATTCGGCAACCGCACCAAGACCCGCAATCTGTCAGTGAAGGAATCCTATGAAGTATTGATTGCAGAGGAATCCGATAACCTTCTTGATGACGACCAACTGGTCCAGGAAGCGATCCGCTCGGTGGAAGACGATGGCATTGTGTTCCTCGACGAGATCGACAAGATCTGCGCCCGCGAGGGAAGGGGCGGCGTCGATGTCTCCCGCGAAGGGGTGCAGCGCGATCTTTTACCGCTGGTGGAAGGCACAACTGTTTCGACCAAGCATGGCCCGGTGAAAACCGATCATATCCTGTTTGTCGCCTCGGGCGCTTTTCACGTTTCCAAACCGTCCGATCTGCTGCCTGAGCTTCAGGGCCGTCTGCCGATCCGCGTCGAATTGCGGGCACTCACCGAAGAGGATTTCCGCCGCATATTGACCGAAACCGAGGCCAGTCTGATCAAGCAGTATAAAGCCTTGATGGAGACCGAAGGGGTAACGCTGGATTTCACCGGTGATGCCATCGACGCCATTGCCCGGATCGCCGTGGAGATCAATTCATCGGTTGAGAATATCGGCGCCCGCCGGCTTCAGACGGTAATGGAACGCATCCTTGATGACATATCCTTCACCGCCCCCGATCGCTCTGGCGAGACGGTAATTGTCGATGCCGACTTCATCGAAGAACATATCGGTGATCTGGCCCGCAATGCCGATCTGAGCCGGTTCATTTTGTAGGCCAGGCATGTTTGGACACAGGCTCGGTATCGCCGTAATCCAGTGTGAACTTTAAGCGACCGCGCTCGACCTGGCAGCAGGCGTCCGCCCGCCGTGCAGCAAGGCGCGGATTGCGTTGGAATCCTGCGGCCGCCCGATCAGGTAGCCCTGGATTTCATCGCAACCTTCATCAATCAGCCGCTCAACGTGACATTCGTTCTCAACCCCTTCCGCCGTCGTGCGCACATCAATCGTTTTGGCAAGGCTGATAATGGCGCGCACAATCGCCAGAGATTGCGAACTTGTGTCCATGTTGGCGATGAACGACTGGTCGATTTTGATCTTGTCGAACGGCAGGGTCTGTAGATACGACAGCGAGGAATATCCGGTTCCAAAATCATCGAGCGATATCCACACGCCCAGGGCCCGCAACCGCAACAGATTGGCCATGGCCCCTTGAATGTCGTCCATCATCACGGATTCGGTGATCTCCAGCACCATGCGGTGGGGCGCCAAACCGCTCGCCTTCAGTGCGTCGGCGACCATTTCGGGTACATTCTGCGCCCGAAACTGTAGCGTCGATATGTTCACCGAAACATAGATATCCTCAGGCCAGGTGACAGCCTGCCGGCACGCTTCATTGATGATCCAAAGTCCCATGTCGGAAATCAGACCAGCTTCCTCGGCCACGCTGACAAATTCTGCCGGCAAAATCGTACCCATGTCTGGATGGATCCAGCGCACAAGCGCTTCGCACCCGCAGGTTCGTTGGTCGGCGATTGACTGAATCGGTTGGAAAAACAAGGTAAACTCGTCCAGTTTCAGCGCCTGGCGAAGGTCCAGTTCCAGTGATCGCCGCTCCTGGGCCTTTTTGTCCATCGTCGCGTCGAAAAACCGGTATGTGCCCCGCCCGTCCTGTTTGGCACGGTAAAGTGCCAGATCGGCGTTGCGCAACAAGAGCTCTGGCACCCGGCCATTGTGGGGTGCCAGCGCGATGCCAAGGCTTGTGCCGATCGATGTGGAAATACCGTCGAATGTGAAAGGTTCTTCCAGTGCATCGATGACGGATACCGCCATGGCTTCGATAGCTGATTTGCTTTCGACCGAGCGGATAACCAGCGCAAATTCATCGCCACCGAGTCGCGCAGCCTGGTCATCTTCGTCGATGATCGATTCCAGCCGCCGGCCGACCATTTCAAGCAGCCGGTCACCGATCAGATGGCCGAACGCATCATTGACCGACTTGAACCGGTCCAGATCGAGAAATATCAGCGAAAACTGCTGATTTTCATGTTCCAGACTTTGGCAGGCGGCTTCCAATGTTTCACGAAATGCCCGCCGGTTGGAAATTCGGGTCAGCGGATCTTTTTCCGCCATCTCCTGCAAGCGTGCCTTTGCTGTCAGCTGTGCCGAAAACAAGCGACCGAACCAGATTGCTGTCAAAAGCAAAACGATGCTGTAAATGATTGTAAAAAACCCGGCCAACAGCAGTACGCCGTCGCCGAAGGCAATAAGTGCTACCGATGAGGTCAGCGCCAGCGGAATAACCACCGCCATTGCCGCGCCCGGTACTGGTGACAGCACCGCGCCTGCCAGCGCGATAGTTCCGGCAATCACGCAGGACAAAAATATTCGCTGGTCAACATCGGCGCTGTCGAACAGCATGATCGGGACAAATGACCAGGCACACCCCAGGATCAGGGATCGGTTTATCGTTCGCTGGATCGTACCTTTTGATACGCTGATCGCTGCCGGTAATTTGCGCCGGCGCAGGTAACGGACGATCGCAATCAGGGATAGTACCACCATGATGGTCGCCCAACCATAGACGAACACCGGATCGCCAGAATCTCGGAAGCTGATGCCAATGGCGATCGCACTAAACAGGTTCACGCCCATGGTCACGGGCGTCAGCCGCAACGTCGCATTGAATTTGGCCGCCCGGATTGCGCCCGCCTGTTCAGCATCTGGCGTGAACAGGTCGGCCTCAATGCCATCCGCATCGCGGTCAACGATGATCGGGCGCATCAGAGCCTTGATGCTATGAGCGAAACTGTGGGCCAATTTCTAGAGTTCCCCGGCAAAATATTAGGCCGATGGAACCATGGCTGCGTTAAGAAATCCGGGCGATCAGGTTAACAATAAAATCCAGCGTAAACAGCGCGTTAAATCAAATTAGCCTGTTCAGCCAATTGCCTTAACGAATGCTCGGGACGGGCGCCGATATGACCGAGGATTTCACCGGCAGATAGCGAGCCCAAGCCCGCGCAAGTCGCGATATTCATCCCACGGGCAAGGCCAAACAGGAATCCGGAAGCGTAAAGATCGCCGGCACCCGTTTTGTCGACAATCGGATCGACTGGCGGCGCCGGAACGATAACCCGCTCGCCGCCCGATAGCACCAGAGAGCCGTCCGGCCCCAGCGTGACCGCCGCAAGGTCGGCGTCTTGATCAAGTTGCACGAGCGCGCCACTCTGGTCGCTGGTCTGGTAAAGCGCCATGACCTCATGATGGTTGGCGAACACGATATCGACGGCGCCGGAACGGATCAGGTCGAGGAATTCATCGCGGTAGCGGTCCACGCAAAACGAGTCCGAAAGGGTGATTGCAACCTTGCGGCCGGCACCATGGGCAATTTCCGAGGCCCGTCGGAATGCCACTTTGGCCTTGGGCGGGTCCCACAGATAGCCCTCAAGATAGGTAATTGCCGCCCCTTCGACAGTCGCTGCGTCGATATCGTCGGATGCCAGCTCCTGACAAGCCCCCAGGAACGTATTCATGGTGCGCTCCGAGTCCGGCGTAATCAGGATCATCGAGCGGGCCGTCGGTGGTCCATCGACCAGATCCTCGGTCGGAAACGCAATATCGAGCGCGCCCATATCGTGCCGGAAAAAGCGCCCGAGATCATCTTTTGCAACCTTGCCGATGAACGCCGCCGTGCCACCCAGCGAGGCAATGCCCGCCGCCGTGTTGCCCGCACATCCGCCAGAGATCAAATGCGCCGGTGCCATATGATCGTACAGCCGCTCGGCCTCCTCACCATCAATTAGCCGCATCGAGCCCTTGATGAGGTCTTGTTCGACTAAAAATCCCTCGTCGCACTGGGCCAGCACATCGACAATGGCGTTGCCAATGGTCAACACATCATAAACCGGCTCTGCCATCGCTAGGTTCGCCCTTTGTCATTGTAAGTTCAAACGCTTGCGCGGGTAGCCGATCAGCGCCCGAATGGCAACGGCCGACCGCCAGCTGGTGCAATTCAACGGCGCCTGGCCTTGTTCACGACGCCCGGGCTGCCTATCTGTTCAACGCCATGATCGGTTCAGCAACACTCGCAATATCACAAATTCTGTCGCCGCCTTTCCGGGCGGTGCTGTGGAAGTCTGTCGGCCTGACCCTTGTGCTTTTGATCGCAATCTGGATCGGTCTTCAAGGTGTGCTGGCGTATTTTCTTGTCCTGCCCTTTCCGTGGCTGGAAACAGCCATCTCGATCATCTCCGGTTTCGGCTTGCTTGTCGGATTGGCGTTTTTCATTGCTCCGGCGACCGCATTGTTTGCTGGCCTGTTCCTTGATGAGATCGCTGCGATTGTGGAGGAGGAAAGCGATCCGGATGGCCCCCGGGGCAATCCTCTTCCGTTGGTCAGCGGTCTGATGGCGACAGTCGGATTTTTCGGTATCGTTGTGGTGGTCAACCTGATTGCCTTGCCCCTAGTTCTGGTCCTGGGTTTTGGAGTGTTGGTTTTCTTTGTCGCCAACGCTTATCTGCTCGGCCGTGAATATTTCCAGATGGCGGCCTTGCGATTTCACGACACCGACGCGGTGAAAGCCATGCGCGTCAACAATGGCGCGCGCCTGTTCATGGCCGGCATGGTCATCGCCGGCTTCTTGGCCATACCGATTGTCAATTTATTAACACCGCTCTTTGCCACCGCCTTCATGGTACATATGCACAAGCGCATCGAGGCGCGCGAGCGCCAGCCCGGCGGAGTGCTGGCCACAGCCTGAGTCCGTTGCCATCCAATACGCCTGAAGGATCAGGCGCTTCGGTAAAGCTTGGTCATGACAAATTCCCGGTGCCCCAGCGCTTCGGCGCAGGTTGCCCGGCCATTGGCGGTGCGCGCAATCATGTCGATCAGCGCATCGCCGGCTGCATCGATCGTCAAGTCCCGCCGCAGGACACCGCTGACATCCAGATCAATATGCTCGCCCATGGTCCGGACCGTGCGCGGATTGCCCGAAATCTTGATCACGGGCACGATCGGATTGCCAACTACATTGCCCTGACCGGTCGGGAACGTGTGCAACACATAGCCCGCAGCTCCCATCAGCGTGACGCATTCTGCCGCCGCCGACGACCGGAATGATAAATTGTTTGCGTGACCACGCACAACATTGCTGTGTCGGCGGTCAGGCCTTCGCCGACGCCGACGCCGACATTGTCGCGCTTGTCGTGTACCATCGGTCCGTTCTCCCGTCCGCCGATTATCGCCCGGCTCTTGTTCAGACAACTATAGGGTACTGATAGCGAAAATTTTCAAACCCAATCCAGAAATGGCCTTGGTCCAGTGATCGGGTCGGTTTCCAGCCAGCAGCCAACCCGCCGGTGCCAGCAAAACGAGCCAGGGCCAGATCAAGCGCCCTCGGACCAGAGGCGGTCATAAACAGCGATGATCGCCGCCGCCTCCTGCTCCAGTCGGAAGTAATCAATGACGTGGTCCCGCGCCGACTGCCTCATGGCAGCAAGCCGCGCCGGTTCATCAAGCATCTCGGCAATTGCCACTTCAAGCGCCGGCCCGTCATCCGCATCGACCAGCCGGCCGACATGATCGCTGGTGACAATCTCGGGAAATGCGCCAACCCGTGTCGCTACCACCGGCACTCCGCTCGCCATCGCCTCAAGCGGTGTCAGTCCAAACCCTTCCCGGCGCGGGGGCGCTACGTAGAGCGCCAGCTGACGGTACCAGGCGATCACTTCGTCCCGCGTTACCTCGCCGGGAATGTAAAACCGGTCGGACAGGCCGGCCGCCTCGATCTTTTGCCGCAAGCTTTTTTCGAACTCAGCTTGGTCTGCCGTTGCCCGGCCGAGGATGATCACCTTGGCGTCGGGATAGGCCGGCAGGAGGTTGATCATCGCATCGACAAACAGATCAGTACCCTTGTTCGGTCGGATGCGGCCAAAGCAGCCGATCCATCGGGTGGCTGCATCGGTACCGCTGTCGCGGTCCCCATCACGTAGCGGCCGATAGACCTGCGTATCCACTCCGTGACGGATGACCGTTGCCGGGCGCTCCAGATAGCCGGCTGCAGCCGAAGTCGTGGCGATAACCCCATCCATTCGGGCAATCAACCAGCGGGTAAACGGCTTATGCCGGCGCTGAGCTGCCGAGGTAAATAGCACCTTGATCGGCGCGCCAAAAACCCATTTCAGGACCAGCCCGCCGACCATCTCCACATTGCGCCGGGAATGCCATATCCGGAACGGTACACCGACGGGCTGCGACCGCAGCAGCTGCAGCAGTGCTCGCACCGGGACGCGCGGCAGGTTGTCCGGCAGGCCACGCCCGGTCACCGCGATATTCACCGATTGCAGCTGCACCGGTACCAGCGCGATAATCGTCGAAGTGACGCCGGAATAGCGGCTCTTGAAATTCGGCGCGATGACCGTGACGGTTTCATCGGATGTCATGGTTTGGCTGTAGCCGGTTTCGGGGGTAAACCGGAAGCGGCAATTCTCAAATCAGACCACATGCCCGGGACGTGCGCCAGCCTGCGCACATATCTACAGTTCGCCACGGTCACGGCATCTACCATATTTGGTCCGATGTACCCGAAGAATGCGGGCTCATGTCCCGAGCCCCAGCCGGTCACGAATCCGACCCGGCCTTTTCAAGCTCGCCAATCAGCCGGTACACCGTCAAGTTGGCCGAATCGAACGGCTGAAATAGAGTGAGGGTCCGATGCAACCGAACATTCTCTTCATCATGGCTGATGATCATGCCGCCAAGGCGATTTCAGCCTATGGTCACGGGCTAAATCATACGCCCAATATCGACCGGATCGCCAACGAGGGCATGCGGCTAGACCATTGCTATGTGACCAATTCGATCTGCACCCCCAGCCGTGCGTCAATTCTGACGGGCACCTACAATCACGTGAACGGTGTGACGACACTGGCCACGTCCATCGACAATCGATGGCCCAATGTCGCCAAACATCTACGCCAGGCCGGCTACCAGACAGGGCTCTTTGGAAAATGGCACCTGGGCGAAGGCCGCGCTCACGAGCCGACCGGGTTTGACCATTGGTCCGTTCTGCCCGGCCAGGGGGACTATTTCGATCCAGTGATGATTGAGATGGGCGACGAGCGGATCGAACGCGGATATGCCACCGACATCATCACCGACAAATCCCTTGAGTGGCTGGACGCGCGGGATAAAACCCGGCCGTTCTTTTTGATGTGCCACCACAAAGCGCCACACCGCAGCTTCGAGCCTCACCCGAAATATCGCAGCCTTTATGCCAATGAAAACATCAAGATGCCCGACACCTTCGATGACGATTACAAGAACCGAGCCCGGGCTGCGGCCGCTGTAAAAATGCGTATCCGCTCGGACCTGAGCTACAAGGATCTCGGCCTGGTTCAGCCCGAGGGCGGGATCGAGGTGGGAGAACAGGTCGCACCAGGTCAGTTTGAACGCAAGGTTCCCGAGCCCGATGATGTGAGCGAACTGGTGTTGATTGATCAACTGTCTGGCGAGCACTTCCGCTTTCAATCCCGAAGCGAACTCTCCCGGTTCAAATACCAACGCTACATCAAGCGCTATCTGCGCACGGTCGCCTCGATCGACGAAAATGTCGGCCGCATGCTGGATTGGCTGGATGAGGCGGGCCAAAGCGAAAACACGATTGTCATCTACACATCCGACCAAGGGTTTTTCCTTGGCGAGCATGGCTGGTTCGACAAGCGCTTCATGTATGAGGAATCGCTGCAAATGCCGTTTCTGATCCGCTATCCTGCCAGGATTTCGCGGGGGACGGTCTCAAATGCCATTGCCACGAATGTCGATTTCGCGCCAACGTTCCTCGACTATGCCGGGGCACCGGTTCCCAACTATATGCAAGGGTGCTCGCTGCGGCCGCTACTGGAGGGCGACAGTACGCCAGGTTGGCAGACCAGCGCGTATCACCGCTACTGGATGCACAAGGATGAACATCACAACGCCTGGGCGCACTACGGATTGCGCAACCAGCGCTACAAGCTGATTTACTGGTACAATTCAGCCCTGGGACAGCCAGGAACAACCGACGAGGACGAACCGCCGGAGTGGGAACTTTTCGACTGCCAGGCCGATCCGCTGGAACTGTTCAATATCGCCGATGATCCCGCGGCAGCCGATATCTTTGCAACGATCCTGCGCGAGCTCGACGCCAAGATGCTGGAGATCGGCGATATACCCGAACATCAATCCGAGGCCGCGATAGCGCAGCGGCCGGCCTGACAGGAGATCGGCGGCCTATCGGGGCGGAGCAGTTAACAGCATTATTTGGCGTCAAAGCCTGCAAGGTTCAGGGATATGCTAGTGGATTGATTCCAACGTTTGGAACCCTCGGTTTCGTGCGGCGATGATATCATCGGGATCGGCTTTCCAGATGAATGGTGTGGGGCTGTCGGCATTGTATTGGCGAATGAATCGGTTGATGGCGGCCTGAAGGTCAA
>CAXMRP010000161.1:0-19941 GCA_964196155.1 uncultured Polyangiaceae bacterium | reverse complement strand
GAAAGCCCGCTGACCTTTCAGGCGATTATCATCTGGCGCGATGAACTGGCCGAAGGCAACGTGCTGTTGCGCGATATTGTCGATTTAGAGACGACCTATGCCGGCCCGGATGCCAAGCAGCCGGACCATTCCGTTCAGGCGGTTGCCAACGCCAATGCCGCAGCGGCGCGCGCCAAGGCTCTGGCGGCCGGCGGCGTTGTGACGCCGGGCAGTATTGTTTCTCCGGACTCCGTTGCCGCGAGCGCCAGCAACGCGCTGGTCAAAGGTGCACTTGCCAATGGTGCGGCGGGGAGCGCGACGGCGGCGGGCGCGACGGCAGCGGGCGCTGCAAGCGGTGCGGCGGGGAGCGCGGCAGCTGGTGCCACCGGGCTGAACGGCGCCAATGATAATGCTTCTGGTGACAAGGCCGGGGATGCCGGCTCCGCGGACAGTGCCGGCGACAACCCCGAGGTGGCCAAGTCCGACGACAATGAAGCGAAGAAACCCGAAAGCGACGAAAAGACCGAAGGCACCGAAGGCGAGCAGACTGACGACGACGATGATGACGATGATGACGAGTTTGAAAACAACTTGTCGCTTGCCGCCATGGAAGCGGAGATCAAGCCCGGTGTGGTGGAAGTCTTCGACGGGATAGCCGACAATTATAAAAAACTCCGCCGGCTTCAGGACCAACTGGTCGAAAAGGCGATGAAAAGCGGCGCGCTGTCGCCAAGCCAGGAGCGGCGCTACAAGAAACTGCGCGAGGACATCATCACCGCGGTCAAGTCGCTGGCGCTGAACAACGCCCGTATCGAGGCGCTGGTCGAGCAGCTGTATGACATCAACAGGAAGTTGATTTCCTACGACGGCAAGCTGATGCGGCTGGCCGAAAGCTACGGCACCGACCGGTTGGAATTCCTGTCGCATTATCGCGGCTACGAACTGGACCCGCACTGGCTGCGCCGGGTGCAGCGGCTGACGACGCCGGGCTGGAAAGATTTCGTCGCTAACGAAAAGAAGCAAATTCACGGTCTGCGCGACAGTGTCCATACGCTGGCCGCCGAAACCGGCCTGCAGATCCAGGAATTCCGCGATATCGTCCACAAGGTGCAAAAGGGCGAGCGCGAGGCGCGGCAGGCCAAGAAGGAAATGGTCGAGGCCAATCTGCGGCTGGTGATCTCGATCGCCAAGAAATACACCAATCGCGGCCTGCAATTCCTCGATCTCATTCAGGAAGGCAATATCGGCCTGATGAAGGCGGTCGATAAGTTCGAGTATCGCCGCGGCTACAAATTCTCCACCTATGCGACATGGTGGATTCGTCAGGCGATCACCCGCTCGATTGCCGATCAGGCGCGCACGATCCGTATTCCGGTCCACATGATCGAGACGATCAACAAGATCGTCCGCACGTCACGGCAGATTTTGCACGAGATTGGCCGCGAGCCGACGCCGGAAGAGCTGGCCGAAAAGCTGCAAATGCCGCTCGACAAGGTGCGCAAGGTGATGAAAATCGCCAAGGAGCCGATCAGCCTTGAAACGCCGATTGGCGATGAGGAAGATTCCCATCTGGGCGATTTCATCGAGGACAAGAACGCCATCCTGCCGATCGATGCGGCGATCCAGAGCAATCTTCGCGAGACAACGACGCGGGTTCTTGCCTCGTTGACCCCGCGCGAAGAACGGGTGCTGCGGATGCGCTTTGGCATCGGCATGAACACCGATCACACGCTGGAAGAGGTTGGTCAGCAGTTCTCGGTGACCCGCGAACGGATCAGGCAGATCGAGGCCAAGGCGCTACGCAAACTCAAGCATCCGTCCCGTAGCCGCAAATTGCGCAGCTTCCTGGACAGCTGATCGATCTGCCGGGCTCTTTTTTTACCATCACCTGGCGCCACCACTTGGCCTGAAATCCGGTCTAGACTGCCTCTGTTAGCAATGTGGGGTAGGGCAATGGTTTTCGGCAATCTGAGCTATTGGCGGGGGTTGATCCGATCAAACTGGCAAGCGTTGTGGGCAATCCGGGCGCAACGGTTTGTGCCGGCGGTCTGTTTCATATTCCTGTTGAGTATGGCGAACCTGCCGGCGGCCACGCCTGCCGGCGCGCAGGCTGCTGCGAAATCCGGTCAACCGCCTGTCACCGATACACCAGCTGCGGCCAGTACTGAGGCCGGCAAGGCCACTAGCGAAAAAGCGGAAAGTCCGGCCGAGCCAATGCTTCCCGATGAGCAGGAGTTGGGCGCCTTGTTCCTGACCTCGCTGGGCGGCCGGCTTTATGACGATGTGTGGGTGGTGACCGGGTTGCCGCGGCCGGAGGGGGCCAATCCGGGCTATCCGGCGGGCACTGATATTCTGGCCCGCGACACCTGGCGCTGCGTCTCGTGCCATGGCTGGGATTATCGCGGCAAGGATGGCGAGCGCGGTGAGGCGGTGCCGGGGCTTGAGGCTCCGTCGCTGGGCGGCCTGCAAAACTTCGACCTTGATGAAATCATCAGTCGTATCCGTACCGATACCCACCCGTTTCCGGCCGATCAACTGCCCGATCTGGGGGACCGGATTTTGGCGATGTTCATCAATCGCGGGCAATATTCCCTGAGCCTGTTTTACAATGAAAACGGCAAGCCGGTGGGCGATGCCGAACTCGGTCAGGACATGTTCGAAGGCGCCTGCATTACCTGTCACCGGCTTGACGGGCGGCGATTCTTGCGCGGCGAAATGGGTGACCATTCGTCGCTCGGCTGGATCGTGCGCAATCGCCCGGCGCAAAGCGTTCACAAGATCATGAACGGCGCGCCGGCGACCGAAATGTTGTCCCTGCGGTTCCTGTCGACCTGGCAAATTGCTGATCTGATTGCCTATATCCAGACGCTGGACCCGCTTGAAGAGTAACGGCGAGTATCCCACATGCGCGCTCTCGTTGTAATTTCGACTTGCACGCGCAGAGGTTTGCCGTGCAAGTGCGCACTAAGTGCGCTATAGGATTCGCCCTTCCTTCAAACAATCAGGTTATACCGTCTTTCACCATGTCAGGATTCCAGACCCTTTTGAGTATTGCCGGCGCGGTTGCGCTGTTGTTGTGGGCTACGCGAATGGTGCGCACCGGTGTCGACCGGGCCCATGGCGCGGCGCTGCGGCGGTTTTTACGTGGTGCGGCCTCGACGCGGTTGGGCGCTGCGGCGGCGGGTTGCCTGCTGGCCATTGGCCTGCAGGGATCGACGGCGGTGGCGTTGCTGGTCACCGGCACGGTTGCCAGCGGTATCACCACTGCGACGGTCGGCCTTGCGGTGGTTCTTGGCGCTGATCTGGGGTCGGCGCTGGTTGTCCAGATCCTGTCGTTCGATCTGTCGGCGCTGGTGCCACTGCTTATTCTGGTTGGTGTCACCACATTTTTGACGGCAAACCGGCGCAGCGTGCGGCAGGCCGGGCGGATTATCATTGGTATTGCGCTGATTCTGGTGGCGCTGCGGATGATCGGTCAGGCATCGTTGCCGCTGCGCGAAAGCGGGATGCTGCCGCTGTGGACCGAGCATCTGGCTGGCGATCCGATGACCGCGTTCCTGATGGCGGCCATCGTGACGTGGCTGATGCATTCGGGTGTCGCCTCGGTACTTCTCATCATCTCGCTGACGGCGCATGGCCTGTTGCCGCTGCCGCTGGCGCTGACGCTGGTTCTGGGTGCCAATTTCGGCAGCGGGATCATCGCCGCAGTACTCAGCCGGAACCATGACCGGGAAGCGCGGATCGTGCCTTACGGCAATCTCATCATCCGGCTGGTGTTTTCAGTTGCTGCCGTGGTCGCCATGCAATTTGCCGATGTGCCGGCGATGATCGCCGCCCTGTTGCCGGCGCTGGCGCCAGAACAAACGGTGGCGCTGTTCCATATCGGCTTCAACGGCGCACTGCTGATCCTCGGCCTGCCAATTTCGTCACTGGTGGTGGCGATGATCGGGCGGTTGATGGCAGCGACTTCGACAGACGAGCCGGAATTGCCGGAACTGGCGCGACAGACTTCGCTTGACCCGGACATGGTGACCCATCCTCGGCAGGCGATCGCCAATACGATCCGCGAAATCCTGTCGATGAGCGACACGGTGTCGGTGATGCTGAGCGGGATCGTCGATGCGTTCGAGAACGGCAACCGGGAGCGTATTGTTCAACTGACGAAACTCGATGATGAGGTGGATTCGCAATATGCCCGCATTAAGCTTTATCTGGCCGAGGTCGGCCGGCAGAAGCTGAGCAAGTCCGATTCGCGGCGGTGTGTGGAACTGATGACGTTCTGCATCAAGCTGGAACAGGTCGGCGATATCATTGTGCGCAATCTTCTGTCGCTGGCCGACAAGAAGCGGACCAAGAAAGTCGGTTTTTCACGGCCGGGCTGGGGCGAATTGCTCGATCTGCACGAACGGATATCGGCCAATCTGCAATTGTCGCTGAATGTGCTGGTGTCCGGCGACCGGGAATCGGCGCGCGAATTGCTGGAAGAGAAAGAAAGCGTCCGCGAACTGGAACACATCAGCACATCGGGCCATATGGAGAGGCTGCAAAGCGGCACTGTCGCGAGCATCGAATCCAGCGAAATCCATCTGGATGCAGTGCGGGCGTTTATCCAGATCAATGCGCTGCTGGCATCGGTCGCCTATCCCATTCTTGAGGAGAGCGGCGAACTGCTCGACAGCCGTCTGGCCCCGGCGGAATAACAACCAGCAATAATCAGGCCGGCGGGATGGTTCCCTCGAAGGCGTTGCGCAGCATGGCCTTTGCCTCATCAACGGTGAAGGGGCGCGGATTACCGCCGGCGGTCGGGTCGACAACGGCCATTTCGGCGATCCGGTCGATCTGATTGTCATCGACACCGAGCCCGCCCAGCGTGTGGGGCACACCCAACCGCGTGCGCAGCTTGACGATGGTGTCGAGGAAGCTGTCAAAGCCGCCATGGATGCCGAGCGCGCCGTTTAGGCGGGCAATCCGCTCCTCGATTGCGGGCCGGTTGAAGGCCAGCACGTAGGGCATGAAGACGGCGTTGGTCATGCCGTGATGGGTGCCGTAGAGCGAACCGACCGGGTGGGACAGCGAGTGGATGGCGCCAAGGCCCTTCTGGAAGGCGACCGCACCCATGGCGGCGGCGCTCATCATGTTGGCGCGGGCGTCCAGATCGCTGCCATTCTCAAAGGCGGTGGCGAGATTGCCCAGCACCAGCCGCATACCCTCGACCGCAATGCCCTCGGCCATCGGATGATAGCCCGGCGCGCACCAGGCCTCCAGGCAATGGGCCAGCGCGTCCATGCCGGTGCCGGCGGTGATGGCCGGCGGCATGCCGACAGTCAGTTCGGGATCGCAGATGACGATTTTCGGCATCATCAGCGGATGGAAGACGATCTTCTTGGTGTGGGTCTGCTCGTTGGTGATGACCCCGGCGCGGCCCACTTCGGAACCGGTGCCGGCGGTGGTCGGCACGGCGATAATCGGGGCGATGCCGGCCGGGTCGGCGCGGGTCCACCAATCCTCGACATCTTCGAAATCCCAGACCGGGCGGGTCTGGCCGGCCATGAAGGCGATCAGTTTGCCGGTGTCGAGACCGGAGCCGCCGCCGAACGCCACAACGCCATCATGGCCGCCGGCCTTGAAGGCTGCGACGCCTTTGGTCAGATCGCTATCCACCGGGTTGGGTTGAACGTCGGCGAACAGTTCTGCGGCAAGTCCACCAGCGCGCAAGGCTTCCAGCGCAGCGGTGGTGATCGGCAGGGGCGCCAGACCGGCATCGGTGACCAGCAGCGGTTTTTCGATGCCGGATTGCCGGCAGGCCTCCGCCAGTTCCGATATCCGGCCGGGTCCGAAACGGATGGCGGTCGGAAAGCTCCAATTGGCGGTGGGTGCAGTCATGATTTTATCCGTAGTGAACCGAGTTAAATTGCGCGAAGATGATAGGATTTGGCCTGGGTCAGGGCGTCATAGCCATATTTTGACAACGCCGCGCCGCGCCCGGTGTCCTTGACGCCGGTCCACACCAGCGCCGGATCGAGATAGTCGCAACGGTTGGCAAACACGGTGCCGGTCTCGATTTGTGCGCCCAGTTCGGCGGCGCGGTCCATGTCTTTCGTCCACACCGACGCAGACAGGCCGTAAGGACTGTCGTTCATCAGCGCGATTGCCTCATCGTCGCCGCGCACCTTCATGATGCCGACGACGGGGCCAAAACTTTCCTCGCGCATGACGCTCATCTGGTGATCGACATCGACCAGCGCGTGGGGCGCCAGATAAGGCGATCCGGCGCGGTCGTTTTCCGCAGTGACCGTCGACAGGCTGCGGGCGCCCTTGCGCAAGGCCTCGGCGGTCTGTTCGCGCACCGCGTCGGAAAAACGGGCATGGGCCATCGGTCCGAGTGTGGTGTCAGCGTCGAGCGGATCGCCGACGATATGGCGGTTGGTGTGCTCAGCAAATCCGGCGATGAAATCGTCATAGAGCGGTGCATCGACGTAGATGCGCTCGATACCGCAGCAGCTTTGGCCAGAGTTGAAGAATGCGCCGTCGACGAGGTTTTCCACCGCTTGGTCGAGATCGGCATCGGCGCGGACATAGGCCGGATCCTTGCCGCCCAGTTCCAGCCCCAGCGAGGCAAAGGTGCCGGCAGCAGCGCGCTCGATCGACTTGCCGCCGGAAACCGAGCCGGTGAAGGAAATGTGGTCGGCGCTGCCGGAGCCGATCAGCCGTTCGGTCTGGTCATGAGAAAGCACCAGATTGTGGAACAGACCATCGGGCAGGCCGGCGGTCTTGAACGCATCGGCGATGCGCTCGCCGACAAGCAGCGTCTGCGAGGCGTGCTTGAGGAGCACCGCATTGCCGGCGACCAGTGCCGGAACCACCGAGTTCAGTGCCGTCAGATAGGGGTAATTCCACGGTGCGATGACGAAGACCAACCCGACCGGCTCGCGGGCGATGTAGCGGCGAAAGCCGTCGATCGGGGCCGGTTCGTGGGGCGCCAGCGCTGTCTCGGCGATCGAGATCATGTGGCGAACGCGTTCATCGACACCGCCCTGTTCGCCGCCATAGCGCACCGGCCGGCCCATCTGCCAGGCAAGCTCGGTAACAATGCGGTCGCTGTCGGCGGACAATGCATCGAGGAAAGCCAACGCCAGTTTGCAGCGTTCGGATATTGCCACCTGCCGCCAGTCTTTTTGCGCGGCTTTGGCAGCGCGGACAGTGGCTTCGATGGCGGCGTCCCCGGCAATGGCCCGTTCGGCATAGATGGACCCGTCGATGGGCGAGGTGATTTTTGTGGTTGTTGTCATTTTATCCTCAGGACCGCTCAAAGCCGCGTTTCAGTTCCCAGTCGGTGACCTGACGGTCATATTCGGCCTGTTCCCAGTTGGCGGTGTGGACATAGTGATCGATGACCTGATCGCCGAGCGCGGCGCGCAGCATTTTGGATTTGTCCATGAGCCGGGTCGCCTCGCGCAGGGTTTGCGGCACGTCTTTCAGTTTTTTCACGCCATAGGCATCGCCCTTGAACGGGGCGTCCAGATCGAGCTTTTCCTCGATGCCGGCAAGACCCGACGCGATCAGTGCGGCGAAAGCCAGATAGGGGTTCAGGTCGGCGCCGCCGATACGGCATTCGGTGCGGATGGCCTTGGAATTCTCGCCGACCAGCCGGAAACCGGCGGTGCGGTTGTCGCGGCTCCAGACGATCTTGGTCGGTGCGAAGGTGCCGACCTGAAAGCGCTTGTAGGAATTGATGTACGGGGCCAGAAACCAGGTGATGTCGGAGGCGTATTTGATCTGCCCGGCCATGAACTGTTTCATCAGTGTGGACATGCCGAGCGGGTCTTTTTTATCCAGGAACAGCGGCTTCTTGCCAACCTTGTCCCACAGCGAGGCGTGGACGTGGCTGGATGAGCCGGCAAGATTGATGTCCCACTTGGCCATGAACGTGGCGGCCTTGCCGGCGAGATAGGCGATCTCGCGCACGGCGTTCTTGATGATGACGTGGCGGTCGGCCATTTCCAGCGCGTCGGTGTAGCGCACGTTGATTTCTTCCTGGCCGGGGCCCCATTCGCCCTTGGAATTTTCCACCGGAATGCCGGCGCCGGCCAGCCCGTTGCGGACGGCGCGCATGACGTCCTCTTCCTTGGTGGTCTGGAAGATGTGGTAGTCCTGAATGTAGTGGCCGG
Organism: uncultured Polyangiaceae bacterium; assembly: GCA_964196155.1. Classification (GTDB taxonomy): domain Bacteria; phylum Pseudomonadota; class Alphaproteobacteria; order Rhizobiales; family Afifellaceae; genus CAXMRP01. Next base: position 11,794 of record CAXMRP010000161.1, on the reverse strand, counting down.
TGGTTTCGGGATTGATGAAATTTTTCTGGCGGATCGCCTCGTAGCTTTCATCGAACAGATAAAATTCCAGCTCGGAGGCGAAGAACGCCCGCATATTGGCCTTGTCCAGACGGGATATCTGGGCCTTCAAAATACCGCGCGGGCTGTGGGGCACATCGGCGTGGTCGTGATGGTCGAGCACATCGCATAGCACCAGCGCGGTACCTTCCAGCCAGGGCAGGGTGCACAGGGTGGCCAGATCCGGCTTCATGACGAAATCGCCGTAGCCGCGCTCCCAGTTGGCCGCCGAATAACCGGGCACCGGTTCCATGTCGATGTCGTTGGCGAGCAGATAATCGCAGGCGTGGGTTTCCTGATTGATGTCGGCCATGAAGAAATCGGCGTGGAAGCGCTTGCCGATCAGCCGGCCCTGCATGTCGGCAAGACAGACCAGAACGGTGTCGATCTCGCCGGCATCAACGGCCTTTTTTAATTGTTGTGTCGTCAGGTTTCCTGCCATCGGTTCCCCGTTGATGTTGGTTTGTTGTTTTGTCCCGGTGCGCGCAGATCCCGCTAGCGCTTTTGATTACTTAAGCCTGGCCAGCCGTTCCGTCACAAGCGCAAAGAATCCATCGGCGTCGATTTCGCGCAGGACCAGCGCATTGGCCGGGCGGTCGGTGACCCGCCACCAGTCGATGACGGTCATGCCCATGGTTAGTTCGGAACCGGTTTCGATGGCGACATTGACGGTGCGGCCAGAAAACAGGTCCGGCGCCAACAGGTATGCAATGACGCACGGATCGTGCAGCGGGCCGCCGTCGGTGCCGTATTTTTCCTCGTCGAAGCGCTCGAAGAAGTCGAGCAGCGCGGTCGCCGCGGTGGTGACCGGGGTGCCGATCTGTTCGATCGCCGCAACACGGGTGCGCGAGGTCAGCGCCTTGTGGGTGCAATCGAGTGGGATCATCACCGTGGAAACACCGGCGCCGAGCACAATGTGGGCGGCGTGGGGATCGACATAGATATTGAATTCAGCGGCTGGAGTGACATTGCCACCCTCGAAGAAACCGCCGCCCATCAGCACGATCTCACGGATTTTCGGAGCGATGGCCGGCTCGCGGCACAGCGCCATGGCGATGTTGGTCAGCGGCCCGAGCGCGCAAAGAGTGACCGACTTATCGGGCCGCGCCATCAGGGTTTCGATGATGAAATCGACCGCATGGCCATCGCGCAATGGCATGGTCGGCTCTGGCAGATCGGGGCCATTGAGGCCGGTTTTGCCGTGGACTTCTTCGGCGGTGACCAGAGCGCGCATCAGCGGGCGGTCGGCGCCGGCATGGACGGGTATATCGGGCCGGCCGGCCAGTTCGCAGATTTTTCGGGCGTTTTTTTCGGTCAAGGCCAGCGGTACATTGCCGGCGACAACGGTGATTCCCAGCACCTCCAGTTCGGGGCTGGCCAGCGCCAGCAGGATGGCAATGGCATCATCCTGACCCGGATCGGTGTCGATAATGATGGCGCGGGGTGTGGAAGGGTTTGTCATTGGCGAAAACAATACAAAAAGAAGGGCGCTGGGCCGGGCGGAAAATGAGATTATCCAACACTGTGGCACGGGAACAGAAGATTAGCAGAAGAATTTTGTACAGACCCCGCTGGCGTTGGGTTCGCCGGGATGCGACACTTGGCCTGTCGCGCTACGATACTCATGGAGACCGGAAATGCTGACAATCCATGGCCGAAAAACCTCGGTCAATGTGCAGGCGGTGATGTGGCTGGTAGGCGAGCTTGGCCTTGAGCACCGGCGGCTTGATGTTGCCGGAGCTTTTGGCGGCACCGATACGCCGGAGTTTTTAGCCATGAACCCTAATGGCCTGGTACCGGTGCTGGAAGATGGCGCGGTGACACTGTTCGAGACCCAGGCGATCCTGCGCTATCTGGCCAGCGTTCACGGCGGCGACACGATCTGGCCGGCCGATCCGGTGGCGCGGGCGCCGATCGACCAATGGATGGAGTGGGGCAAGACGATGTTTTATCCGCTTGCGATCCAGAAAGTGTTCTGGTCGATCGTCCGTACCCGGGCCGTGGACCGGGACGAGGCGAAACATGCCGCCGATATTGTGGCGCTTGGCAACGTTGCGCGCCTTCTTGACGGGCAACTGTCCCGTGGCGCGTTTGTCGCCGGTCCGGAACTGACCCTTGCCGATATTACCATCGGCGGGCAGCTTTACCGCTACTTCACTCTTGATATCGACCGGCCGGATCTGGCCAACCTCAAGGGCTATTATGACCAGCTGTGCGCGCGGCCGGCCTATGCGACCCACGTGATGGTGCCGTACGATTCGCTTTATATCGAGTAGGAATGTCGCGGTTTTACGCGGGCGGTCCGTTTCACTTGATTGGCTCATGGACGGTGTTGTTGCGAATGCCGGGAGTGTTATTGGTCCGGCGCGATTGCCTTGAAGAACAGTGCCGTCGCTGTTTTTGATCGTCGCTCAATATCAGCCTTTGACATTTTCCCGACCGATCCGATGACGTGGCGGATTTGCAGATCGCCGACAAGCAAATTTATGTAGATCTCCGCCAGTTCGGCTGGTGAATGATCCGTGTTGAGGTGGCCATTGTCCCTGGCCGCCGCAAACAGGTTGACGATCAGCGGCAGAATCGCCTCGCGACCGGCTTGCGATATCGCGGCGCCGAGCATTCCACTTGCATCAGATGCCGCCGCCCGGTTAAGCGCGATGGCTTTTGGTCCGATCAACAAGCCCAGAAGTTTTGGGCTCAGCGCCGCAAGGGTTGCCTGCGGCGAGCGTTCGATCGCCAGTTCATCTTCAAGAAACGCCTTCACATCCTGTGCGTTCTGCTCAACCAGAGCTTTGAACAATCCCTGTTTGTCGCCGTACCAGCGATAGAGCGTTTCGTTCGACGCCTTGGCCTGTTTGGCGATGCTCAGCATGGACGTGCCGTCGTAGCCATGCTCGGCCAACAGGCGATAGGCAGCCGCTTCGATCTGCTTGCGCCGCGCGGCCCGTTTTTCCTCGCGCATAAAATTCTCCATCCAATCTTGACAATAACCGTACTGCTCATTACGGAAAATAACAAGCGTACACTAAATTACGGATTGGAGATATTGAGATGACAAAAAACGAGCGCCTTGCGAATGAATCTCTGGCGAATGAACGTCCCGCAACCGCTGCCCTTGCGACTTTGACCATTCTGCAGGTGGTCATGTTGACCGCGCTTTACGCCAAGACAGCGCCGCATCCGCCCGCCGCCACGCCGGGGTTCGGCATCGCGCCGTTTCTGGCGATGTCGTTGTCGGCGGCAGCGGCGGCATGGATCCTCGGCCCAGCGCAAACGAAGGCCGGCAGGGTGTTGTCTGTTGTGGCGGGGTTGCTGGCGCTTGTTTCGTTCGGGCCGCAGAAATATTTCGACGCGCAATTGCCGCTGATCTGGCCGGCGGTCATTACCGGCCAGATCGCCGTTCTTGCGCTGTTGGGGATGGTCCTGCGACCCGGTCGTTCAGCTTCGTGAAGCCATTGACCCGGCAAGGACCAGCAGGCACCGGCGCTGCCGCGCCGATGCCGAACAGGTTTCAGCCGGCCTTGATGAAGGTGTCGTTGTTCAGGTCCGAAATCGCCTGGCGCAGTTCGTCCTTGGTGTTCATGACAATCGGGCCATACCAGGCGACCGGCTCTTTCAGCGGCTTGCCTGAAACCAGCAGAAAGCGGATGCCTTCATCGCCGGCCTGAACGGTGATTTCATCACCTGAATCAAACAGCACCAGCGAGCGGTTGCCGGTCTGGTCGCGGATAAGGATTTCCTCGCCGTCCAGTTCCTTTTCCGTCAGCACGCCAACCGGACTGGACGCATCGCGAAAGGTGCCGGAACCGGCAAAGACATAGGCAAAGGCGTGGCGCTCGGTCTCGACCTTCAGCACCTTGCGCTTGCCCGGCGGCACGGAAATATCGAGATAGCGCGGATCGGCGGCGACGCCATCGACCGGACCGGCCTTGCCCCAGAATTCGCCGCAGACAACGCGGACAACCGTGCCGTCATCATCGATCACTTCGGGAATTTCCGCCGCCTTGACGTCCTGATAACGCGGCGCGGTCATCTTCAATGACGATGGCAGGTTGGCCCAGAGCTGAAAGCCGTGCATGCGGCCACTGGCGTCGCCCCTGGGCATTTCCTGATGCATGATGCCACTGCCGGCGGTCATCCACTGCACGTCGCCGGCGCCGAGCGAGCCGGCATTGCCGAGGCTGTCGCCGTGATCGACGGTGCCGGCCAGCACATAGGTAATCGTCTCGATGCCGCGATGGGGATGCCAGGGAAAGCCGGCCTGAAACTTTTCCGGCTCATCGTTGCGGAAATCGTCGAACAGCAGGAACGGATCGGTTTCATCGGTGTCGCCGAAGCCGAAGGCGCGACGCAGATGGACGCCAGCGCCTTCCATGGTCGGCGTGGCTTCGATGATGCGCTTGACCGGGCGGATGGACATGATCGGTTCTCGCTTGGTGCTGGATAGGTGCGTTGTTGACGCCTATCTGGGGTGGCTGACGCCGGGCGTCCAGCCCCAATGTTTGACTGGAAGGTGATTTCGCGGTGACCGCGTGGCTTGGTAGTATGGGTACCTGGAACGAACGAGGCGGAGCGATGGCACGGAATTTATTGCGCTATTTCAATGTGTTACCGGTAGCGGGTTTGGCCTGTTTGCTGGCAGCTGCGGTGTTGGCGCAAGAAACGGTGAACAGTGCGTCGCCGCCTTTTGCAACGTTTGATGCCGCCAGCGAAGCGGTGCTGTCCGATCCTCATGACCTCACTATCGGCCCCGACGGCCGGCTTTATGTCGCCGACAAGCTCGCCAACCGCATCGCGGTCTTCGACAAGGATACGCTGGAACTGGTCGGCAGTTTCGGCCGGGGGCAATTGTCCAATCCGCGCGATATCGATTTCGACGCGGCGGGCCGGGCGATTGTTGCCGATACTGCCAACGGCCGTGTGGCGATCTTCGAGATCGACGGCGACAGTGCGACCCTGGTGGCGTCGTTGCCGGGCGCGATCCAGACCGAGGGCGCGACCGCCCATCCAAATGGCCGCATCTATGCGACATCGGCCGGGCTCGGCGCGCTGATTGCCTATGAAGGCGGCAAGCCGATCGTGGTGGTGCGGGGATTGGCCGGGCCGCACGATGTGACAGTGGACAAGGATGGTAATCTGCTGGTTGCCGATACCGGCGGCCGGCGGATCGCCAAATTCGCGCCGGACCTGTCGTTCATTTCGGTCCTGAACGATGCCAATTACGGTTTTGCCGGCCCGCGCTATCTGGCGACCGATGATCTGGGGCGGATCGTTGTGGCCGATCAAGATGCACACCGGATGCTGCTGATCGAGGCCGATGGCGCGCTAGTCGGCACTATCGGCGACGGCAAGCCGGGGTTGGGCGTCAACCGGTTCGATGATCCCGAGGGCGTGGCGATCGACGGGTCGACGTTTTATTTTTCTGATTCCGACAATAATCGCATCGTGCGTTACCGGGTGGTAATGAACTGAGCAGGCCGAATGGATTGCAGAGTTCACAGTATTTTCACAGTACTTTCACAGTGATTGCACCTGTATCGGGTATAGAGTCCGCAGCCTCGGGAACCAATATTGATTGGAGGCCGGACTATGAACTCTATCTCACGTGTCACAATCGGCATCGTTGGCGGACTGGTCGCTGCCAGCTCGAAAATACTTGCTCTTGATGCCGAGAAACTTGCTGTGTTGTTCGAGCAGGGCAACATCGATGAAATCAATTCCCTGAAGGTTACAATATTTGTCGTCACACCTATCCTTTTGTTCCTCGGCGGCGTTATTGCCTGGGCCACATCGGAAGAAAGCCGGATCAAGCTTCTGGCGATCGGATGTGCAGCACCGGCGATCATCGCGCCGTGGACTGCCCAGGCGCCGTTTGATGTGACAGCGGCGGTTTCGTCGGCCCATTTCGGACTGACGAGCACCGCCTATGCGCAAAATACCGCGCAGCGGTCCTCATCCAGGACGGTCACAGGGCTAAAAGTGCTGTTCGGTATTGCCGATCCAAACGCGCAGAAATACTGGGTGATTGTCGGCTCGCATGCCAACCTGAAACAGGCGGAAAAGCAGGCAAAGGTACTGAACGCGGCCGATCCCGGCTTGCGGGCGTTTGTCGGCCAGCGCGAGCCGGGAAATACCAAGTATCCGGTGATCATCGGCGGCCCAAATGGCTATTTGCCGCTTGCGGCCGCAAACAAACTCAAAGCCAGAGCCATGATATCGCCGCTTGTTTCGCGGCCGCCAAACTTGTCGAGCTACCCCGGCCGGCTGCCGGCGATGGCGCCATCAGGCTGAGCGGGTGGTGGCTTGGCGGCGGGATGATACAAGCGGCTGGCGTTTCGCAGCTTGCCGGCTCAGTCCGCCTTGTCAAACCCGCCGGCGGTCGGGGTGGTGACAATCACCGCTTCGCCTGCGGCCAACTTTGTCTGGGCGCAGCCGGCCAGGGTTTCGATGGTGCCATCGTTGCGGCGAATTTCAGTCTTGCCACACTCGCCGTCGCCGCCGCCATCAAGACCGGGGGGCGGCAGGGTGCGGTGGGACGACAAGATGGTGCAGTCCATGGCTTCCAGAAAGCGGATGGTGCGTTTGGTGCCATCGCCGGCGTGCCATTTCCCCGTGCCGCCGGAACCTGCGCGGATATGGAAATCCTCCAGCAGCACCGGATAGCGCATTTCCAGCACTTCCGGATCAGTGAGCCGTGAATTGGTCATGTGGACGTGGACGCCGGAAGTGCCGTGAAATCCGCGCCCGGATTGCGGGCCTTCGGCATTGAAATGGCCGGCGGGCGAGCCCGAACATAGCGTCTCGTAATATTGATAGGTGTCGTTTCCGAACGTCAGATTGTTCATGGTGCCCTGACTGGCGGCCATGGCGCCGAGCGCGCCGAACAACGCGTTGGTGACGTGCTGGCTGGTCTCGACATTGCCGGCAACCACGGCGCGGGGGTATCGCGGCGCCAGCATGGAGCCGTCCGGAACGATGATGTCGATCGGTTCCAGACAGCCGGCATTCATCGGGATATCGGCCTCGACCATGGTGCGAAACACATACAACACTGCGGCGCGGGTAACCGGAGCCGGGGCGTTGAAATTGTTCTCCTGCGCATCGCTGGTGCCGGTGAAATCGACGGTGGCGCGGCGGTTTTCCCGGTCGACGGAAATCTGGACCTTGATGACTGAGCCCTGATCGGTGGGATATTCAAACGCGCAATCGGAGAGCCGGGCAACAACGCGGCGGACGCTCTCGGCGGCATTGTCGCGGACATGGCGCATATAGGCCTGCACGGTCTGCGTCCCGTACTGAGCGATCATGCGGGTGAGTTCGGCAACGCCTTTTTCATTGGCGGCGATCTGGGCCTTCAGGTCGGCGATATTCTGCGCCGGATTGCGGCACGGCCAGGGGTGGTCGGTCAAAAGGGTCAGCAATTCCGGTTCGCGAAAGCGGCCGGTGTTGCCATCGACAAGACGGAAATTGTCGATCAACACGCCTTCTTCGTCGACCGTGGTGGCAAGCGGCGTCATCGATCCCGGCGCGGTGCCGCCGACATCGGCATGGTGGCCGCGCGAGGCGACCCAGAACAGCGGTCCGTCTTGCGCCCCTTCGCCAAAAAACGGCGTGACCACGGTGATATCGGGCAGGTGGGTGCCGCCATTATACGGCGCGTTGAGCGCAAAGACGTCGCCGGGGTGAATGACCGGATTGTTGGCGATGACCGTTTCCACCGACCGGTCCATGGAACCCAGATGCACCGGCATATGCGGGGCGTTGGCGATCAGTTCGCCCTCGGTGTCGAAAACAGCGCAGGAAAAATCGAGCCGCTCCTTGATGTTCACCGAATAGGCGGTGTTTTGCAGGGTCACGCCCATCTGTTCGGCGATCGACATGAACAGGTTGTTGAAGACTTCCAGCATCACCGGATCGGCATCGGTGCCGATGGCGCGGTTGCGGGCGGCGGCGATCACCCGTTTGAGTACAATGTGATTGCCGGCGGTCAGTTCGGCCTGCCAGCCCGGCTCGATGACGATGGTCTGGTTGTCCTCGATGATCAGGGCCGGGCCGGAAATGATCTGGCCGGCGCCGATCCGGGCGCGGCGGGCGAGCGCTGCATCGTGCCAGGCACCGTCGGTGAAAAGCCGGGCGGTCTCAAATTTACTTTTCGATTGAAGCGGTGCCGCTAGGTCCGGTTCAACGATCGCCGCACCGCCGCCGACGGCTTCGGCCTCCAGCGCCTCAACGACCAGTGGCTTGTCGGCATAGACAAAACCGAAGCGGGCGCGGTGGGCGGCCTCGAATTCAGCGCGCATGGCCGCTGTTTCCCCAAAAATTACCGGCAGGGCGGTGTCGGTGCCGTCGTAGCGGATGTGGGCGCGGGAAAAGACGGTGATTTCGCCAGAAGCAACGCCCTGATCCTCAAGCTCGGCGCGGGCCGGGGCTGCCAGTTCGGCAAGAGCGGCCAGCAGCGCATCGTGACCGCTATCGGCGAGGGTCGTGACAACAGCCCGAGTGCGGTTGGCGCGAATATCGGCGAGGCCCATGCCATAGGCCGACAACACGCCGGAGAACGGGTGGATGTGGACGGTGGTCATGCCCAACCGGTCGGCGATGGCGCAGGCGTGCTGACCGCCGGCGCCGCCAAAACACGACAGCGCATAGCCGGTGACGTCGTAGCCGCGCTCGACGGAAATCTTCTTGATGGCGGTCGCCATGTTTTCCACGGCGATCTGCAAAAACCCGCTGGCGACGTCTTCTGCCGTGCGGTCATCACCGATATCGCCGGCCAATTCGGTAAATTTCTCCCGCACGACAGCGGCATTGAGTGGCTGGTCCTGATCCGGGCCAAAAATCGCCGGGAAACAATCCGGCCGCAGATTGCCAACCATGACATTGGCGTCGGTGACGGTCAGCGGGCCATTGTTGCCATAGGCGGCCGGGCCGGGATTGGCGCCGGCGGATTCCGGGCCGACCTGAAAGCGGCCGCCGTCATAAGTGAGGATCGAGCCACCGCCGGCAGCAACCGTATGAATGCGCATCATCGGCGCCCGCATCCGTACGCCGGCAACCTCGGTCTCGAATGCCCGTTCCAGTTCGCCGTCAAAGTGGGAAACATCGGTGGAAGTGCCGCCCATGTCGAAGCCGATCACCCGGTCAAATCCGGCCATCCTGGCGGTTTCCACCGCGCCGACAACGCCACCGGCGGGACCGGACAGGATAGCGTCCTTGCCCTGAAACAGACTTGCGGCGGTTAGCCCGCCCGATGACATCATGAACATGAGTTTTAGTTCGCTCGCGGCCGTATCTCGCTGCGCTCGGTTGTTTGGTATTTCGCTCGCGGCTGATCCTCGCTCCGCTCGGGCCTGCGCGGGCGCAGCCTGAACGGCTGGCGGGCGGTCGCCCTTGCCTCGCTGCGCTCGGTTCGATTGTTCCATGCCCAGCGCTTTGCCGATGCGGTCGACATAGCGGCGCAGGATCGGCGACAGATAAGCATCAACCACCGTGGTGTCGCCGCGTCCGACCAGCTTGACCAGCGGTGAGACCTCGTGGCTGACGGAGACTTGCGAAAAGCCGGCTTCGCGGGCAAGACCGGCGACCATGGCTTCGTGGGCGGGATATTTCCAGGCGTGCATGAAGACGATGGCCAGGGAATCAAAGCCGGCGTCCTTAAGCTCCCGCAACGTGGCGCGGACAGCGGCCGCGTCGGGCGCTTGTTCAACCGTGCCATCGGTGCGCACGCGCTCGGCGATTTCCTCGACACGGGAATACAACAGCTCGGGCAGGATGATTTCCTTGGCGAAAATATCCGGGCGGGCCTGATAGCCAATCTGCAGTGCGTCGTGGAAACCTTTGGTGATTAGCAGAGCCGTGGGCTCGCCCTGGCGTTCCAGCAGCGCATTGGTGGCGACGGTGGTGCCCATCTTGACGGTGGCGATGCGATCGGGCGGCAAGGGTGCGCCGAGCGGCACATCGAGAAACCGGCGAATGGCCTCCAGCGCGGCGTCGGGGTAGGCGCTGGGATTTTCCGACAGGAGTTTCGTGGCACTCAGATTGCCACCTGGATCGCGGGCAACGACATCGGTGAAGGTGCCGCCGCGGTCGATCCAGAAATCCCATTTATTGTTGCCGGTGTCCGTGATTGTGCCAGTGCTCATTCCGGTGCCCCTGGAAGTGGTTCAATGTCTGATTGATGCTGAACTGCATGTCGGCTATATAACATTTATTCATATTACGCCAACATTTTATCGATAAAATATCGATGAATGATTGCAACAACGCCAGCCAGGCTGGCGTTGGCTTTGCTACAAAAGCCGGGCAAAACGAGAAAAGGGGATTGGATGAGCCGACAAAAACATGCGCCTGCCGCCGCGCCAGTGGTGTCGGCCGCTCATCTCGCCGAAGGGGCGATGCCGTCATTATCGGAACTGGAATTTGCGCTGACGATTGCCAATAACGGCTTCAGCCGCTGGATGGTGCGCTGTGCCGGTGCCGCCGGTTTGCCGGGGCTGACGCCGCTGGATATTCTGGTGCTGCATTCGGTCAACCACCGGGACCGGGAAAAAACGCTGGCCGATCTGTGCCTGGTGCTCAACATCGAGGACACCCATACGGTGACCTATGCGTTGAAGAAGCTGACACGGGCCGGCATGGTGGTGACCGGCAAGCGCGGCAAGGAAAAGACCGTGGCGATTTCGCCGGCGGGTGCGGATTTCTGTGCCGAGTACCACGCCATTCGCGAAGAATTGCTGGTGCGCACGGTCAAGACCATGGCGCTGAATGAGGGCGATCTGTCCCGGCTTGCCGCCTTGTTGCGCGGCCTGTCGGGTACCTATGATCAGGCGTCGCGCTCGGCGGCGGCGCGCTGAGCCTGATCAGGCATTTTGGCTTTCGACAGGTTGGAGCGCGATCAAGGTATCGGGAGACCGCAATGATCAGTACACACCGGACAGCGGTATTTCCCGCGTGGCTCTTCCTGGTGATTGCCAGCGCATTGTTGTGGATCGGTCCGGCCACGCCGGCACTGGCGCAAAAGGCGGCGGTCGAGCGGCAGTTTCAGGCATGGATTGCCGGTGATCTGTGGCGCACCGCCAAGGGCGCCGGCGTGTCGCGGCGGGCCTATGAGCGGGCCTTGTCCGGCATGACACTGGACTGGTCGTTGCCGGATCTGGTGCCGCCGGGCTCCAAAGGGGCTGTGCCGCGGGCCCAGCAGCAGGCCGAGTTTCGCGCCCCGGCGCGTTATTTCAGCGAAAACCGGATCAAGGGGCTGGTCGGGCAGGGGCGGCGGGAACTTGCGCGCTGGAAACAAAGCCTTGATGCGATCGAAGCCCATTACGGTGTGCCGCGGCGGATCATCGTCGCGATCTGGGGACGGGAGAGCGATTATGGCCGCGCCGCCTTGCCCCACCGGGCGGTGCGGGCGCTGGCTACCGAGGCCTATATGGGCCGCCGCAAGGCGCATTTTCAGACCGAGCTGATTGCCGCCTTGCAGATCATTCAGGCCGGTCACATTTCGGCCAGGCAAATGCGCTCGTCCTGGGCCGGCGGGCTTGGTCATCCGCAATTCCTGCCATCGTCATTTTTGAAGTTTGCAGTGGATTTCGATGGTGATGGCCGGCGCGATATCTGGAATTCGGTGCCCGATGCGCTGGCCTCGATCGCCAACTATCTGAAGGCCCATGGCTGGCAGTCCGGCCGGGACTGGGGCTATGAGGCGGTGGTTCCCGATGCGGTTTCGTGCACGCTTTCAGGT
>CAXMRP010000160.1:0-5065 GCA_964196155.1 uncultured Polyangiaceae bacterium | reverse complement strand
GCTGGCAAAGTCGCTTGGCTCCGACCAGATTTATCCCTGTGACGTTGAGGATGCGGAATCGGTCGGCGCTGTTTTTGACGGATTGAGGCGCAGCTGGGGCGATCTCGATTTCCTAGTACACGCCGTGGCATTTTCCGACCGATCCGAACTGAATGGCCGTTACTCCGCTACGTCGCGGGAAAATTTCATCCGCACAATGGTCATTTCATGCTTCTCCTTCACCGAAGTTGCGCGCCAGGCCGCACTGCTCATGAAGGATGGCGGGGCGATGCTGACACTGACCTATGCTGGGTCGGTGCGGGTCATGCCGAACTACAATGTCATGGGCATCGCCAAGGCGGCGCTGGAAGCGTCGGTGCGCTATCTCGCCGCCGATTACGGTGACCAGAACATCCGCGTCAACGCCATATCCGCCGGGCCGGTGCGCACGCTTGCGGGCGCCGGGATTTCCGATGCACGGCTGATGTACAACTATCAACGGGACAATTCACCGCTCGGACGGTCTGTGACGATCGAGGATGTTGGCGGCGCGGCTGTCTATCTTCTCAGCGATCTGTCGAAGGCGGTGACGGGCGAAATCCACTATGTCGACGCCGGCTACAATATAGCCTCCATGCCACGGCTGGAGACCCTGAAAAACCAGGATGCCGACGAGAAACCGGAAGCGGCAGAGTAGAACCCCCGCATGATTCGTCATGTGAATCCGGCTGTTCAACTGCAGCCGCGGGTTTTTGTGATCGCTGAATTTGCTATTTGCTAACCGAAATTTTACGCCAACGGGTTCATTTGGGCCGGGACAAACCCCGGGACTGCGTCATGAACCCGTTCAAGTATCGCGCTGGCGGCTTATTCGCTGGTGTCATCGCTCTTGGTCCGATTGTGTGGATTTGCCTCTATGTGGCAGCCCGCATTGTGGTCAGCAGCACCGAATCGGATGGCGGCGAGATTGCCTCCACGCTGCCGAATTTCGGCTTTTATGCCGGCCTATTCAGCGCGCTTGTCATCTGGGGATTTGGGACTCTTGCGGTTTTGAAATTTTCTGCGGCGCAGGACAAAACGCAATCCCCGCAGTTTGATCGCGATCCCTTGTCGGCCCTGATCGGCCGCAGGGAGTTTTTAAGTCGGCTCGACGATGCAGCCGATGCCGCTGAAACCGCCGATATCCAACTTGCCGCCATGGCCATCGATCTCGACCGGTTCAAATCGGTAAACGACATCTGGGGCCATGCCGCCGGCGACGCGGTGTTGAGGGAATCGGTTTTCCGAATCCGGGCGCTGGTGGGGTCCGATACGCTCGTGGCCCGCATGTCGGGTGATGAATTCGCCGTCATGATCGACAATGAGGTCAATCCCCGCTCACTCAAACATCTCGCACAGCGCATCATTGAGGAACTGAGCGAGCCGTTCGATATCGACGACACATCTGTTTCTTTAGGTGCCAGCGTCGGCGTGGCGCTTTATCCCGTCAACGCCGACAGCGGCGAAGCGCTGTACCGCGCCGCCGATCTGGCGCTGACCAAGGCCAAGGCAGACGGGGCGCAGACGCACCAGTTCTTCGATACAGCGATGGAGAACCACCTGTTGCGGCGCACCACAATGGAGCGCGATCTGCGGCTGGCGTTGCAACGCGACGAATTCGTCGTTTTCTATCAACCGCAGATGGACCTGAAGAGCGGCAATATATGCGGCTATGAGGCACTGGTCCGCTGGGAGCGGCCTGGCGAAGGGATCATCTCGCCGATGGACTTCATTCCAGTTGCTGAAGAAACCGGGATAATCAAGCAATTGGGCGAGTGGATCCTGCGCAAGGCGTGCCAGGACGGAGCCAACTGGATCAGTTCCGGTATTGTCGCAGTGAATTTTTCTGCCGAACAATTCCGTTATCCGGGCGTCGATGAAATGATCCGCAACGTGCTTGAGGAAACCGGCCTTGATCCGCAGCGGCTGGAAATTGAAATCACCGAAAGCCTATTCCTCGATCATTCTTCCGAGATCATGGCAACGCTGCGGCGCATCAAGGCGCTCGGCGTACGCATCGCCATGGACGATTTCGGCACCGGTTATTCCAGCCTCAGCTATCTGACACGCTTTCCTTTTGACAAGATCAAGATCGACCGCAGCTTTGTCGGGCAATTGTCCGATGATCCACAGATCGGAGCGATTATATCCTGCATCGTCGGACTGGGCCGCAGCCTGAGCGTTGATATCACCGCCGAGGGCGTCGAAACCAACGACCAGGTCGTGTTGCTGCAGGCTGCGGGTTGCAGCATCGTTCAGGGCTTCCTGTTTGGCGCACCGCAGCGGGCTGATATCGCAGCGCAGGCGGAAAACAGCCCGCCGGAGGAAACCAACGCACCCGGTGACGATGACGGCAGCCAGATCACCGGCGACGTCGATGACCGGATCAATGGTGAGGCCGATGGCGATACGGAGAGCGTTATCGAGAGCGATACCAACGGCGATATCAAAGAAGCGGTCACCTGACCCGGCAATTCAGCTTTTCCGGTACCTTTCGTATTCAGATCAAATTCTAGAAAGCTGATTCAGAGAACTCTAATGTGCCCTTGTTAACGTGCGGCCGCGAAAGTTTTGAAGGCGACCCATATCGTGCGTTCTGTTGGAAAGCGTATATTTGTCCTGACTGCCAGTATGGCAGTCTGCCTCTGCCTTCTGGGTGGGCTGTTCTACATCGGACAGTCCAGCATCCGCGCCATGCTGGTTCGCCAGGCCGGCGCAAAAGCCCTTATCTGGTTTCAAAGCAGCGTTGAGAACCGTGCCGACTCGCTGATCGCTCTCAGTCGCGATTCCTCGCCGCTGGCACCCAAGTCCCTCAAAACGGTCGGGATCGACGCACTGGTTTTGATCGACGGCAGCAACCAGGTCGTGCCGGCGGCCGGAACGAACCAAGCTGCGGTCGCGGATTTCAATGCTGCAACGGCAGCGATCCGCGAGCATCAGGACCTGGCGATGTTGAATATCCCGACAGGCGCTTATACAACCGGCAATGTCGGATTGATCTCAAAAAGCAGGTTCGGAACCTGGATCGCCTTTCCAGCTTCGCCCGATGGACCTGTAAGGCTGGCCGCGCGATTCGTTCAATCACAATCAGCGGCGGAACTGGCACTGCGGTTCCGGCGCGAATTCATCTATTCCGGCGGCGTCGCAGCCGTAACGTTTTTCGCTTTCATGGGCGGATTTACCTATCGCGCGCGGCGAAAAGAGACAGGCGAAGACGACCTGCGCTTCCTCGCCCTCCACGACGAACTGACACGGCTTCCAAATCGAAAGCAGTTTGAGGACAAGTTGAAGGAGGCGGTCGCTTCCGCCGAGCGGTTATCGCATAAATGCGCTTTGCTGATGATCGATCTGGACGGGTTCAAATCGGTCAACGATACGCTCGGCCATCCGATCGGAGATGGCCTGCTTCGCGCCGCGGCCAATCGCCTGCAGGGTTCGGTACGCGGCGATGATCTTCTGGCCAGGCTATCGGGCGATGAATTTGCAATCCTTGTTCCCATGATCGAGGACACGGCATCACTGAAGCCGTTTGCCGATCGCGTCCTGGAGCTTTTGTCGACCTCATTCCGTATTGACGGGCACGAAATCCTGATCAGCGGGTCATTGGGCATCGCGGTTGCGCCCGATAATGGCGATACCGCCGACCAACTGGTGCGCAATGCCGATTTCGCACTCTATCGCGCCAAGAGCGAAGGCCGGCGGACCTGGCGGTTCTTCGACCCGAAAATGGCCGAGGACCAGAAAAGCCGCAGAACTTTGGAAGACGGGCTGCGCTTTGCCCTGGAGAACGATCTCTTTACGCTTCTCTACCAGCCGCAATACGATCTTTTGTCCAATCAGATCACCGGCTACGAGGCGCTGCTACGCTGGCGTCTTCCCGGCAAGGGCCTTGTGCCTACGTCGATGTTTTTATCGATCGCGGAGGAGACCGGCCTGATCATACCGATGGGCGAATGGGTGATCCGCCAGGTTGCGCGCGATTGTGCAATTCTGCCGCCAGAGGCTCGGATCGCCATCAATCTTTCCGCCGCGCAATTGAAGCGTCATGGCATCGAAGCCTTCATCGAAGACACGCTCGGCGCTTACAATGTCGATCCAAAGCGCATCGACATTGAGGTCAATGAAAGCATTCTCGGCCGCAATGAAGACGACGCCTTCGCCCGTCTTGAGACAATCCGCGAAATCGGCATTTCGATCGTCATGGACAATTTCGGTGTCGGCACATCGAGCCTGGGCCTGTTGTCGCGCTATCCGTTCGACAAGATCAAGGTCGACCGGTCGTTCATGAGCGGAATTGATGACGATGAGAAGAAGCGGGCAGTGGTCGCGGCGATTTGCAGTCTTGGCCAGTCACTGGGCATGAAGGTCGCCGGCGAAGGGGTGGAATCGCGCAAACACGCCGATATCCTGCGCGACGCCGGCTGCAGCCAGGCGCAGGGCTATTATTTCGGTCACCCGGAAAACCTGGATACGCTGTTCAGACAGCAGTCAGACGGCGTAAAGCCGATCTCGCTCGCCAATATCGCCTGAACACGGGCCTGAGCGCGGGATGGGCAAAAAAACGGGGCGCCGTGGCGCCCCGTTGGGGTCTGGTATTGCACTTGCGGGATCAGGCAGCCTGGTCTTCGAGCGGCTCACCGGTCTCCTGATCGACAACCTTCATCGATAAGCGAACCTTGCCGCGATCGTCAAACCCCATGAGTTTGACGTAAACCTGCTCACCTTCCTTGACGACATCGGTGACTTTTTCAGGCCGACCCTGGTTGAGCTGCGAGATATGCACCAGACCGTCCTTGGAGCCGAAGAAGTTCACGAAAGCACCGAAATCGACGACCTTGACGACCGTGCCCCGGTAGATATGACCGACTTCAGGATCATCGGTGATGCCTTTAATCCACGCGATAGCGGCATTGATCGACTCTGCGTCGGCCGAGGCGATCTTGACCGTGCCGTCATCCTCAATGTTGATCTTGGCGCCGGTCTTTTCGACGATTTCGCGGATTATCTTGCCGCCGGTGCCAATGACTTCGCGGATCTTGTCGACGGG
>CAXMRP010000159.1:0-24826 GCA_964196155.1 uncultured Polyangiaceae bacterium | reverse complement strand
CCAAAGGCCTCTGTGACCTCGGTAATATGCCCGGAGACCTGCGCATCGAAACTGTTCAGCTGCTCGCCCATAGCGGACTCGATGCTGGCGGTCTTTTCGGCAAGACGGCTGGCAGCGCCCGATGCGGCATTGTCGATGCGGCCTTCAAAGCCCTGCAATCCGGACGAAATCGCGTCGCCCATCTGGGCTATGCGGGAATCCATCAGCGAGCCGAGCGCGTCCCGCCGTTCGGCCATCACGCTGGCCAGGGTCGTGCCCTGTTCGGTGAGCAAATTCGACATGGACGACATATTGCCTTCGATATCGGTGCGAATGGCATCGGTGCGTTCGACAAGGGCTTGTGTGGTCTTGTCGGCGGCGCCGGCCAGAAGACCTTCGGCGTCTGAGAACTGCTGCTCCAGACGGCCGGAAAGGGCGCTGCCGGAGGCGGAGAAACGCTCGCCGGCGGCATTGATCGCCGATTCCACGATGCCGATCTGGTCCTGAACCGTGCGCGACACATCCTGGCCGGTGGTCGCCAGCTGTTCGATGACGCCGGTGGTGCGGTTTTCCAGGGTTTCGGTGACAACTGTTCCGGCACGCTCGATGCGGCCGGTGGTGTCTTCAACCCGATTGCCGATCAATTCGGAGACTTTCTCGCCGGCTTCAATCAGCCGGGTGGCGTAGGCATCGCCCTCGACAGTGACGGCGGCATGGATGCGCTCGCCAGTCTCATTGAGCCGGGTCAACAGTTCCGAAGAGTCCGCCGATAGCGTGCCGCCGAGCTTCTCCTGGGCGGTGCGCAGGCGGCCATCGAAATCATCGACATTCGCCGTGAGTGTCTTGTTGATGTCCGCGCCGGTGTCGCTGAGGCGGGAAACCAGGCCATCGCCACGTTCGGCGAAAGCATCGGAAAGACTGTCGCTGGCGACCGTCAGCCGCTCAAACAGACCGTCATAGCGGCCCTGAATGAGATCCAGCACCTTGTCGCCGGTGCCGGAGAGCGTCTCGGTCAGGGAATCTGAGCGTTCCATCAGCGTGTCGGAGATGCGGCTGGCGGCCTCTTCGGCCGTGGCGTAGAGTTTGTCGGAGGTGCGGGCGAGATCGGAGGACAGGGTTTCCTGCGCTCCGGTCATGGCTTGGCGAACCCGCTCGGCGTTTTGCGAAATTGCCTCGCGCTCGTTGACCAGTTCGTCAATCAGGCGGCGAACGCGCAATTCATTGTCGGAATAGGAGCGTTCCAGCGAGGCCACTTCGTTGTGGACCAACACTTCCAGTTCGCTGGCGCGGGCCAGCGCCCGCTCGATGCCATCGCCCATGGCGGCCACTTCGCGGCGAATGGCCTGACCGACAGTGACAATGGATTCCTTGGCGATATTTTCCGGCTCGGCAAGGCGCATGGCCACTTCGGTCATGGTGCGCGAGACCATCCGCAATTCCTGCGAACGCCATATGAACAGGGCAACGACCCAGAACAGCACTACCGGCAACAGGATGCCGAGACTGACAACACCGGCGCCCAGATTGGCACCGACGCCGTTGCCGAACGGTGCGGCCGTACCATTCCACACGGCCAGCGCCAGAATGCCGCCGATCAGCACCCATGCGGCTGACAGCACAAAGGCCGACCAGAAGGGCGCATAGGACGGGCGCCGCTGGAGCGAATAAAGCAGGTTGCCGACCGAGCGGACGTCGTCATTGGCGGCGCGGCGGGAGCGGCCGCGATCTGCAGCGCGCGCCGGTTTGACTGCCGGACCCGCTTGCTGTTGGTCGATGGTTCGCGGTTTTGCCGCGGCCCGTGCTGCCGGACGGGCAGGCGATTTTGCCAGCGCCCTGGCCTGAGGCCGGGCAGGTGCCGTTTTTCGCGCTTGCGGCGCCTTGGGGCGCGTCTTGATCCGCGGTTCTACAGCTTGTGGCTTTGTGTCTTTTTTCTCGGGCGCACTGTCGTCGCCGGAAAAATCAATCTTCAACGCCTCTTCAACCGCAGATAATGCGGCTTCGGTCGCCTCGTTTTTTGGCATTTTACTCATCGCTCGTTAGCCCCGGCCCGTACGCACTTACAAAACGGACATTCCACCAGCCACAATTCAGCAGGTGTTGGTCAGAATCAGGAAGATGCAGGTCCCTTGCCCCCTGGCAATTGTCAAACCCGGCACGACTCGCGCCGGGCCCATGAAAAATGCCAATTGTGGCGCAATTGCGAATGGTCATCTCCTGCTCCCATGCACCAACGGTCCGCCCCCGGTGCCGCACACGTCCAGAAGATTTGTCAGACCAGTTCGGTTGCCTCCCCATTCCCTTGCCCAAGGCGCACTGTAGTGTCACACTTGAAACCTTGAAAGAGAAAAAGGGCTGCCTGGCCAGCTGTCCCTAAGATTTTAGTAAACATTATGAACGGGGTGGCGTTGTGGCCCGAAGTCGTGTGTCAAATTGGGACAAGGTGCGCAAGTTATCGTATCACGCTGCGGTGCGGCGGCGGCCAGTAACCGGCGGTGTGGGCAAGCATGCGGCCTTGCGGTTTCTACAAAACGGCCTGCGGGCACCAGGCGGTAAACTGCCACTGTTTGACGATGAGGGACAGCGGATCGACACAGATTTGCTGCGATTTTGCCTGGATTCAGGTTTGGCGGAGACCTGGTTTGTTGGTGATGCGGGGCCGGACATGCCGGTTTACCGGTTGACCGACAAGGGATGCGCGGCTCTGGGAAGCCGTGAAAAACTGATTGCGCAGCTGATGGTGCGCTCGTGAGCGGGGTGCCGGTCAAGCCAGAATCCCTGCTGCTGGATCAGGCGCATCTTGACCGGCGCACCGGCCATAGCGCCGATTTGCAGGTTGAAATTCTGGCATTGTTTCTCAATGAGGGCGAACGGTTGGTGGCGCAAATTGGCAGCGCCTCGGACATCACGGTACGGCAAAGCCGGGTCGCGGCGCTTGGCGCGCTCGCAAATCAGACCGGTGCGCACCAGTTGGCGGCGGCGTGCCGGACTGCCGAAACCGGGCCACAACTTCATGGGGTGCAACGGGTCGGGGACAGCGAAGCCGATGTCTCAGCCGTCGAAGCTGCCTTTGCCGAAGTAAGCCGGCACATACTGAGCGCGACAATTTAACAGTTGCCGGTTGCGATCACGCCCGAGCCAGGGATTGGTTCTGATACAATGGCGGGGGCTCTGACCGGCAATCGATACGTTGCCTGCTTGACATCGCCGTCAGGACGCATAAATCCGGTCCGTCTTTTCATGTCAGTGGGAAATAATGGCAAAAATTACCTTCATCGGTGCTGATAGCACGCGCTACGAAGTGGATGCGGAGAGCGGATCCACCGTTATGGAAGCGGCGATCAAGAACGGCGTGCCGGGCATTGAGGCGGAATGCGGCGGTGCCTGCGCCTGCGCCACATGCCATGTCTATGTGGACGAGGCTTGGAAGGCGGCGACGGGCGAGCCGGAACCGATGGAAGAGGACATGCTGGATTTTGCCTTTGATATCCGGCCGACATCGCGGCTTTCGTGCCAGATCCGGATCGGCGATGAACTGGACGGTCTGGTGGTGAACGTTCCCGAAAAGCAAGCGTAAGCGGGTTAGGACCATGACAGAAACAAGCCAGATAAATGGTAACGGTGCGGACCGGGATATCATCGAAACCGATGTGGTGATCATCGGCGCCGGCCCGGTCGGGCTGTTTGCCGTGTTTGAACTCGGCCTTCTCGACCTGAAATGCCATCTTATCGACATTCTGGACCGGCCGGGCGGCCAGTGCGCCGAACTTTATCCTGAAAAGCCGATCTACGATATTCCCGGCTGGCCGGAGATTTCGGCACAGGGGCTTGTCGACAAATTGATGACCCAGATTGCGCCGTTCGATGCACAATTCCATTACAATCAGATGGTGACAGCCCTGTCCGGCGATGTGGACAGCGGCTTTGAAGTGGTCACCGACGCCGGCACGCGCTTCCGCTGCAAGGTGATCGTGGTCGCTGCCGGTGGCGGATCGTTCCAGCCGAAGCGCCCGCCGATCCCGGGAATTGAGGACTATGAAGGCACCAGCGTCTTTTATTCGGTCCGCCAGATGGAGGTGTTTCGCGATCACGATATTCTGGTGGTTGGCGGCGGCGACAGCGCGCTCGACTGGACGCTCAATCTGCAACCGCTGGCCAAGAGCATGACCCTTGTCCACCGGCGGCCGGAATTCCGGGCCGCTCCGGACAGCGTCAACAAGATGTTTGCGTTGCGCGATGCCGGCGCGCTGACCTTTCAACAGGGCCAGGTGAGCGGGCTTAACGGTGAAGACGGTCAAATTCGCTCGGCGACGATCAAGACGCCGGATGGCGAAGTGGACGTTGCCTGCACCCGTATCCTGCCGTTTTTCGGTCTCACCATGAAGCTTGGACCGGTGGCCGACTGGGGGCTTAATCTGACGGAAAATCTGGTGTCGGTGGATACGGAAAAATTCGAGACCGGTACGCCGGGCATCTATGCCATCGGCGATATCAATCATTATCCAGGCAAGTTGAAACTGATCTTGTCGGGCTTCCACGAAGCGGCGCTGATGTCACAGGCAGCCAAGCGGGTCGTACATCCCGACGAGCGGGTGGTGTTCCAGTACACAACCTCGTCGTCGAAGCTGAAGCGCAAGCTCGGCGTTTTGTAGCGATAAAACTGCCGGCGGGTACGTCGTCGGCTCCGGCTGACCCCACTATCTGATTTGCAATAAACAGTGCCTATTCGGCTGGTGTTGTGGGCCGGTTGGCGGCGCTTTCCTGCCAGATGGCTTCACGGCCTTCTTGCGGATTTTCCGGAACCAGCCGCGCCAGCGCCAGCGAAACCATCGCCATGGCCGTGCCAATCAGGAACACCGCCGAGGGCGAGACCAGCCAGATCAGACCAAACGCCGCTGGAATGCCGACCGCGGCGATATGATTGATGGTAAAGGAGACTCCGGCAGTCGGTGCGATATCAGCCGGATCAGCGATCTTCTGGAAATAGGTCTTGATGGCGATCGCGAAGGCGAAAAACGCATGGTCGATCACGTAGAGCGATGCGGCAAACAAGGCATTAGTTACAAAGGCATATGTGCCGAACACTAGGATCAGACCGATATATTCAAAGGTCAGCGCCTTGCGTTCGCCAAAGCGGCCAATCAGCCCGCCGATCCACGGCGCGAACGCCATGTTGAACACGCAGTTGATCAGAAATAAAATGGCGATCTGGTGGACTTGATAGCCGAATTTTTCGACCATCATCAGGGCGGCGAAGACCGTGAAAATCTGCCGCCGGGCGCCGCTCATGAATGTCAGGGCGTAGTAAAGCCAGTAGCGCTTGCGCAGGACAAATTCGCGGCGCTGGGCCACTTCTTCGGCAAAGGGTGGATAGGCAAACCACAGATACAGCGCCATTGCGACGGTCACCACGCCGGCGATCAGGAACACGGTTGTGAACTGGAGATCGAGGGTTTTCCACGCCAGAGCGATCAGGCCGTAGGCGATAAGCTGCGCAAAGCCGGCAATCGCGATCATCCGCCCGAGCAGGCGCGGCGCATCTTTCTTGGGTAACCACTGGAGCGCCAGGCTCTGGTTCATGGTCTGGAAATAGTGAAAGCCGACGGACATCAAAAATGTCGTGGCGTACAGGCCAATTGCGGACGGAAAATAGCCGGTGATGGCAACGCCGAACCCGAGCAGCGCCAGTGAAACCAGCGCCAGTGTCTGCTCGCGCATGATCAGCAGAAAATAGATGGCCAGGAATGCAAGAAATCCGGGAATTTCCCGGATCGATTCCTGGAAACCGATTTCACGGCCAGTGAGACCGATGTCTTCGATCGCGAAATTCTTGACCACCGTCCACCAGGTCGCAAACGCGATCTCGGAGGCGAAGACCATCACCATGAGCATCACGACAGGCGATCGCCAGCCGGTGGCGGTCGAGGGCAGGACCATTTTTCGGGACATGGGGTGGAGTATCAATCGGGCAGGGGCGGGTCAATCACATGCAGCAAGACGTGTCCTGTCCGGACCAATCCCCGAATGCGACAGTGTCGCTGATTGGGGCGACGCCGGAATAAACAACAATCGAATGCTTGCCCTATGCGGGGCGTTTGGCGCCTAGCGGCCGATCGAGCCGGTAACCGGCGGCTCATCGATCATCAAATCGAATTTTGCCTTTTTGGCAAAACCCATGGCGACAATCGGAATTTCACGCTTGTTGCGACGGTCATAGAGCGAAATGACGACTTTCATTTCTTCATCGCCGATCGGTTCGGCCGACAGCCGGCCCTGAGCAGTGCCGCGGCTGAGTTTCATCTTGAAGCCGGCGCCCTTGCGTTCGCCAACGATGTCGACGCCCTGGCCCTTGGCACCATCCATGAACGCGCCATAAAACCGGTTGGTCGCCTTGTTGTAGCGCAGCCTGGCGTATATCGGGGCGGCAAACTTGCCGATCCAGCAGCGGCCTTTCATGCCGAATGTCATGCGTGATTTGCTCGGGTCGCCATCCAGCCGGCAGTGAAACTTGAGGCCGCTGTCGGGACCGAGCAGCACTTTGCCAGTGCCACGCCATTCGCCGGAAAACTTGTTCATGAACAGGGCAGCGTCGACGGCTTCGCCGCTAGCGGCCAGAGCCGGCGTGGAGACAGGCGCGGATACCGGTGCGACAAGCGCCGCCAAGATGAGCAACAAGCAAAAACGCATTCGTCCAATCCCGATTGGCGCCCACAATAGACTACACACTTGCGACATTGCCCAGCAAAACCGCGTGTCTAACGATTAATTGAATCGGATTCGTATGACCCAATTGTGGCAAGTCTAGAGCGGCAATTGCCAAGGAAGCGTTAACCCTAACGCGGCGTTACGTTATGCTGCCGGTGTTTTTACCAGATCGCCGGCCAGGTCGGAGAGTCTTGGCCGCCGGGCCGAAATGAAGGGCAGCGGCCGGCACACATCCATCGCAGCAACACCAATTCGTGCGGTCATCAAGCCGTTGATGACGCCTTCGCCAAGCCGGGCGGAAAGCCGTGCGGCGAGCCCGTGGCCGACGATCTGCTGAATCAGCGTGTCGCCGACGGCCATGGATCCGGTTACCGCCAGATGGCTGAGGATGGCGCGGGTCAGCCGCATCATGCCCAGGGTTCCGGGCCGGCCACCGTAAATTTCGGCAATGCGCCGGATCAGCCGCAGGCACTCGATCAGCACGTAGGCGAGATCGATAATTGCGCGGGGGCTGACCGCAGTGACCACCGATACCCGCTTGGCGCTGGCTGAAATCTGGCGGCGAACACGAGTATCCAGCGGCCCGACAAGATCGCGCTCGGCAAGCTTCAACAGGTCGTTGCCATCCATGATTTGCCCAAGGTGGGTTTGCAGTTTCCTGCGGCCGCGGGCGGTGTCGGCGCGGCCGGCATAGAGCCCCTGTAGCGCGATTGCCGTGGTTTTTGCGCCACCGGGTGCACCACCAGACAGCACTGCCTCGGCCTCCAGCCGCAGGCGCGCCACTTTCTTCAACCGAAACAGGCCACGCAATTCCCGGCCGACAATGACAATAATCCCCAACACCGCCAGGCCAAGCAGCGCGATGCCGAACCAGCCCAGCCAGTCCGAACGGGTGAACAGATCGCGGATCAGTGTATCGAGCGCCAAACCGGCGGCGATGGAGACCAGCCCGCCGAGCGCCATCAAAGTCAGCCGGCCCCAGCGGATCGGCCGGCGCGGCGGATGAACGATCGCCTCAATGGCATCGGGGACGTTGTCGAGGTCATCATCCAGCCCTTCAAGGTCAGGATCAGGCGCCAGTTCGATTGTCGCGGCGATTGCCGGGTCATCGATGCGCCAGGCTTCGGGCTTTCGCGGTTCGGCGGTCATCGCAGGCGATCTCCGATCAGATATTGCACTGCCTGATCCAGACGGATGTGGGGCAGGGAGAGTTTCAGCCCCTCAGCGGTTTGTTCCAGATTGGGCGGGCGAAACCGCAGATATCGCAGGGCCGGGGCGTTGGTATCTGCCGCATCGTGTTTTGGTTCTTGTTCAAAGATTGAGTCCGGATCGTCCGGCAAGTCACCGGGAAACAAGGCGATTTCAGTTTCGCCATTGTAAGTCTGCGAGCCGACGGTCTCGCCGGCGAGCGGCGCGCCAACCAGCGCCGGCAGGGTCTTGCCGTCGCGCTGGACCTGTGCCTCGCGGGTGGCGCGAACGGCAGCCAGCGGCATGACCCGCACCTGCGCTCCGGCAAACTGGGCCTTTTCGGCAGCGCTACGGGTCAGCCGCTCCAGCAGACGGCCCAGTTTGTCGTGTTCTGACTGATGCACATGGTCGGCCTTGGTGGCGGCAAACAAAATGCGGCTGATGCGGCGGCGCAGGATCGAGGGCAGCCAACCGCCACCGCCGGGCCGGAACGCCGACAGCACTTCGCTCAGCGCTGTTTCCAGATCGCGAATGGCATCGGGTCCGGCATTGAGCGCCGCCAGCATGTCGACAAGCACGATTTGCCGATCAAGCCGGGCAAAGTGATCGCGAAAGAACGGTTTGACCACATGGCTGCGATAGGCGTCGTAACGCCGGGCCATCAGCGCGCCCTGACTGTCCTTGGCCAACGTGGCGTCGGCGGGCAGGTCGAGCGGCGAGAACGTCAGGGCAGGCGAGCCGTCGAGATCGCCGGGCATTAAAAATCGACCCGGCGGCAGCATGGACAGGGCATGGCGGTCGTCGCGGGCGGCGGTGAGATAGGCCTTGAACGCGTCGGTAAGCGCGAGCGCGGCGGATTCATCTTCCGGCGCGGTGGCATCGCTGGCGGCGAGCGCTTCATGCCAATCGCCGGCAAGGGCGGCGCGATGGGGCTGGCGGGACATGGCGACCGCCTCGGCCGACCACTGGGCATAGGATTTGCGCAGCAATGCGAGATCAAGCAACCACTCGCCGGGATAGTCGATGATATCGACGTTCAGCCGGCCCTTGCCGAACGAACGCCGCCAGCTGCTCGCCGATTCATATTCGATCTCAAGGCGCAGTTCGGAAATGCTGCGGGTCGACTGGGGCCAAACCCGCGTGCCGACAAGATCGGCGACATGATTTTCGTAGTCGAACCGCGGGACGGCATCGTCGGGCTGTGGTTTCAGCGCGGCCTGGATCAGGCGTCCGTCGGCAAAGGCGTCAAACAGCGGCAAGCGGCCGCCATGGATCAGATTGTGAACAAACGCGGTAATGAACACGGATTTACCTGACCGCGACAGGCCGGTCACGCCGAGGCGGATGGTTGCCGAGCCACCGCCAATGGTCTGTTCGACAACATTGTCGAATGTGATCCTTGCTTCATCGGCAAGGGTGCTGATCAGCGCCAAACACGGTCTCCTGGCTGCTTGCCCCTGGCCGATATGGGGATTGTCGGCCGATTTTTCAAAATCGGCTCAATATCTTAAAATCCGGTTGTAGTGATGCGGCCGGTTACTCTGGTTCCAATGGCGGCCCGAGTTCGCGCGGCAACCGGCAGGCGGTCAGTGTTGCGGAGCTCTCCGAAAGATCTGCCCACTTGCCGCTGACATCAAACACGGACAGGGCGGCGGTGGGGTAACGGGATATCAACTGGGGCAGGGCCGGATGATCGCCGCCGGACGCCAGATGGATGGCGGTGGCGTGAATGACCGGGTTGTGGCCGATGACCAGCACGGTTTCGGCTTTGCCGCCATTGGCCTTGATGATTGGCACATAATCGGCATCGGAGCCGTCATAAAGGGCCGGAACCTGCTCGATGCCGGCAAGGCCGGGGCAGGTCTGGGCCACAAATTCGAGCGTTTCCACGGCGCGGGCCGCCGGCGAACACAAGACAAGATCGGGCGTCCAGCCCTGAGTGTGAATTTCCTGACCCATGCGGGCCGCAGTCTCGCGGCCCCGGCTATTGAGTGGACGATCCAGGTCTCGCTGGGCAGGCGAATTCCAGGACGATTTGGCATGGCGCAGGAGTAACAGGCGGGGCACGGCGTTTCCGTTATCTGATTTATTGCACCCACAGGTATCATCGCCCGCCCGGCGGGGAAAGCATTGCTGCGGCTGGCGTGGATAAACCCGTCCCGGCGGCGCGAATCAGGGCGTGCCAACAGCTGGAAAGAATAGTGCCGGCGCTACTGGATAATCGCGGTCGCCAGGCCGAACTCGGTCAGTTCTTGCGCGGTCAGAAGATAGACTTTGTGTCGCGGTGTCTGCATGGCGCGAATCCACAGGCGCGGATCGACCCCCAGATCGAGAAGCAGGGACTGGGCTTGCGCGCTGATCCGCTGGGCCTCGTCCATGCCCTGTTGCAGTGAGCCGATTTCGCTGATTCGGGCATAGACCTGGTGAACGCCGATCCAGGCATCGCGGTGGGCGGTTCGCTCAATGCCGCCGGCAAACACCAGCGGGCATGAGGAGGCGCAATAGCCGTCGCCGGCAATCAGCGTGCCCATGCCGCGCTCGCGGATCAGGCGGGCGATGGCAATGGCGTCGCGAACCGAACCGCCCGGTGAATGAAGCTGCAGGCGGGTCGGCATCGGTTGGCCCGGTGCGTTCAAGAACTGGCGAAAGCGGTCGATTGTGCCGGGCATGATCGTGCCTTCGGCGTGAACCGTGCCATCGGGTCCAAGCCGGAATGCCATCGGTGCCGTTTCGCCGGTGTCGCCGACCCGGATCGGACGGGCAATATGCTGCCGGCCTGCCGGATTGCTGGCGTGGCGCAATGGCACTGTCGGTATCGCCGGGGCCGGATAGGGGTGCAGCCGCGCATCCCGGTCGGGGTTGAGCAGCGGGGCAGCGGTACGACCGCCCTGCCGATCGGCGGAAGAAAAAGCCGGGGCGTTCAATCCGGCAAAGACTGCTGCCACATCAATCAAGACAATCGCCGCAGCCAGGCAGCCAAGCGCGCAAAGGACGATCCGCAGGATCGCGGTTTCACTTTGGCCGTGCCGATTGGCGGCGGGTTTTGCTGCGAAGGTCACAGGCCCCTGGCCTTTTCGTAGTGCGCGGGTGCGGCGGCGGCATCCGAACCGGGGCCGACAGGTAGCACGGCATGCGGCGTGCCAGATTGAATCGCTGTCCGGGCCGGCCGTTTGTCCGAACGCAATTGCGCCGATGATGGCGGCTGCGGCCTCGGTGCGCGGTGCACCGAATTCGCGACAACAGGAACACGGTCGGGCGGAACACGGTCGGGCGGAACACGGGCGGGCGGTCCGGGGACGGGTCGATTGGCGCGGGAAATCTGGCTGCTGTTGCCGGTGTGGGCGGCATGAGTGGCGCCGGGCGCAATGTTGGCCGCTGCTACCAGGTGGTCGGTCATTTGCACAATGCCCTCAGGATTATCCACCCGGCGTGCGGCATCATGGGCGACGGTGAGCAGCAGGATGAGCATGGCCGGCAGCAGATCGATTGAGATTGCGGTGATCCATGTCGGAATGAAGGCGCCGGCATGGCGCAGGATCGCTTCGGCCGGCGACAGGGCAACAAATTGCGGCAATGACGGAGGAAGTGTCGTGGCTTCATGCAGATTTGGCGATGGCGCATTTGCTGCGGCGATCAGCGTCCGCAACCGGTGGATTGACGCCTCGCCGGCCTCGCCAGCGCCCGCTGCGACTGCCCTGCCGGCGGCTGCGCTGGCCAATGCGGTCGAAAGATCACCCACAGCGTGCCGCAAGGTTGGGGCAATTGCTATCTGGCGCAAAGTGCTGACAATTCCGGCAAGCGCGATCGTTTCGCCTGCAAATGCGCGGGCGCGCCGCTGCACCGAACCGGACCGGGCAATGAACTGGCGCATACGCATCAGATGATCGCTGCCTTGCGCAAACTGGTCATCAATCCGGCTTACCGAGGCCGATGCTTCGCCGGCAAGCTGGCGCAACTGGGTGGCGATCGGCAGAAAATGCCCGCTGACGGTTGCGGTTGAAGGCGCGTCGTCGAATGCGCCGGACACCCGTTCGGAATGGGCGAGGCGTTCAAATTCCGCCGCCGCCAGCTCGATTTCGCGATGCAGCAACAGGCCGGTGCGGGCATTATTCCGGGCGGTTTCCAGGTTGCGTGCGTAATTGCCCAGCGCCGCGCTCATATGGCGCTCCAGCGCGGCCGGTCCGGCAAGGGCAGCGGCGTTGAGCCATGAGGACAGGGCAACGATCATCGCCGACCCGAGCGCCATGATGCCGATCATCGCCCGCCGCGACTTCGGATCGGAAATATGCGGCAAGAAACGCATCAGGGTGGACCAGAACACAAAGATACCGGCAGCGGTGGCGGCGGCGTAAATCAGGCTGCCGAGGAGCGCCACAATCGTGTCGCCGAACAGGCTGCGAAGGCCAAGCCAGGTGCCGATGCCCGAGGCCAGCACCAGGATCGCCACGGTGATGCGGACCGTTGCCTCCACCGTGCCCAACCCCTCACGCAACGCCCGTACCATGGGGTCTCCTCAGGACTTGCCGCGAACAGGGTTGCAGGAAACATCCGGTTATATATGGCGCTGGCAGTCCGGCCTTGCTGGCGCCAATCAGACCTGCAACACATTCGGGCCAAATATGGCTCCTTGAGGGCCAAAAGGGGCCAATCCACGATGAATTCGGCTGGCGTGAAGCAAAATGGCGACGGTGTGCCCAACCGTTTCGCGCATGCATCGGGTTATTACGCCAGCCGCGGTGAGGCCACTGAGGACGACACTGGGGACGACACTGGGAACGACGCTGGGGACCGCCCGGCATTGTCCGGTCAGATCACCGCCGATGTGGTGGTGATCGGTGGCGGACTTGCCGGTCTTTCCACCGCATGGAACCTTGCCCGGCGCGGCATCGATGTTGTGTTGATCGAGGCCCGTCTGGTCGGATGGGGCGCTTCGGGGCGCAATGGCGGATTTGTGTCGCCGGGTTTTTCCGAGGATATTTTCCGGATCGAGAAAAGGGTCGGGTTGGCCGATGCGTGGGCGCTTTACGACTTGTCGCGACAGGGTGTCGGCTTCGTCCGGGACCGGATAACTGAATTTGGCCACAACAAAGAAACCGATGAACGGGTCGGCGGCCAAGGGTGGTTGAAGGTGATCCGTCATGGCGACACCGCAGGCCTGAACGCGCGCCGCGACCGCATGGCGCGAGATTATGGCGCGACACTTGCGGTCTGGGACCGGGACCGGGTGCGCCGCCACCTTGACACTCCCCGATATTTTGGTGGGATTCACGATCCCGAACCGTTTGCCATCGATCCGCTGGCCTATTCCCGGGCGCTGGCCGCGTCAGCGGAACAGGCCGGGTGCCGGATATTTGAGCGAACCGGCGCGGTTGGCCTGTCGGACCGGTCGGGCCGCTGGCGGGTTGAGACGAGCGCCATTGATTGCCTGAATGACACAGGCGCAACCACTGGCCCGGATTGCGGGCATATCGTTGCCGATCATGTGGTGATCGCGACCAGCGCCTATGGTGCCGGCGGACGTCATGCTGGCCTGGCGCCGGAGATCGACAGGTCGATCCTGCCCGTTGCGACCCATGTGGTGGTTACCGAACCGATGGGCGAGAAGCTCACGGATATCATCGGCTATCGCGGGTGCATTGCCGATACGCGGCGGGCGGGCGATTATTTCCGTCTTGTGGGATCGGGCGACAATACGCGGCTTTTGTGGGGCGGGCGGATTACGACGCGGCGGCAGCCGCCGGCGGATCTGAAACAGCGCATGGCCGCCGATATCGCAACAGTTTTCCCCAAGCTGTCTGGCCTGCCGATTGCCCATGGCTGGTCCGGCCTGATGGGCTACACGGCCACCCGCATGCCGATTATCGGCCCTATCCGTCCCCGCCTGTGGTCAGCGACCGCCTTCGGTGGCCATGGTCTCAATACAACCGCCATGGCCGGCCTGATTGTGGCAGATGGTATCGCGGATGGTGGCGAAGACTGGCGGCGGTTTGCGCCGTTTTTGCCACGAATGGCCGATCGCCTGATCGGTGGCAATTCGGCAATCGGCCGGGCGGTCACCCAGTCGGTCTATTGGGGTATGCAATTTCGCGACGCCCTTGATGAACGCCGCGCAATGGGCAGCAAGGCCGGTTGAAAATCAGCCGGCCGGCATCAATATTATCGCAAATCCGGTGGCGTCAGGCCGTTTTGGCCAGCAGTGCCGCGTCGGCCATTTCGGACTCTGAACGGGCCCGGGCTGCGGCCAGCGTAGCCATTTCGACCCGCAATAGGGCAGCAAATGCCGCCCGCCGATACTCCAGCTTGTCATAGAGATCGGGATATTCATCGACCACTGTTTCCAGCGCTGCACGGGCGGCGTTGACCGTGTTGATATAGAGCTGGGCGCAATCGCAAAGACGTGTGCGTATGGCTCGTGCGGCCAGCATCCGGCCGCTCCTCAGTGCATCACATTCGCGGCCAATTGTTTCCACGATGATGCTTTCGGCCTGTTCGACAGCGGCCAGCAGGCCGGCGGACAGATCTTCATTGTCTCCAACAAGTCGCATGGCGGACCCTCAATAATTTCAGCCATGGTCGCGCATTTATGGTTAATTCCTGGTTAAGCGCCGAATAATATGCAGATGGCTGATTTGGGGAAGTACTGCGGATTTTCGGTGATTTGAAGACCGGATCGCGCCAAATATTTGACAAATCATAATATGTTCATCGGCAAATCGCTTGCGCATTGGCGCTGACACATATATTTGGCCGTCCGGAACAGTTGGGTACGGTAGCTTAAGGATTCGGCAATGCTGGCGGATATCGATCCGAAGTACAGACCAAGCGACAAAGAGGCGTTCATGAACGAACGCCAAAAAGATTATTTCCGCGCCAAGCTGCTAGTCTGGCGCGAAGGTATCCTGATCGAGAGCCGGGAAACCCTGGCGACCTTGCAGGAAGATAATCAAAACCATGCCGATGTCGCTGACCGGGCCTCGTCGGAAACAGATCGGTCCATCGAATTGCGGGCCCGTGACCGGCAGCGCAAATTGATCTCCAAAATAGACTCGGCGTTGCGGCGGATCGAGGACGGGTCGTATGGCTATTGTGAAGAGACCGGCGAGCCGATCAGCCTGAAGCGCCTGGACGCTCGGCCGATTGCAACCCTGTCGATCGACGCGCAGGAACGCCATGAACGTCGCGAGCGGGTTTACCGCGACGATTGAGTGCCGGATCGGCTAGTCGGATAAGAAAACCGCGTCAGCGGGCAGATTCACCGGTCAGTTCACCCAACAGGCGCGCCATCTCATCTTCCAGCGATTCCTTGTTGGTTTTGCGGCGTGAGGCAAATTCGATCACCGACTTGCCGTCCCCGCTGCTATTATCTCCGCCAACTGCTTCGGCAGGCAGTTCGTCACCTTGCGGCGCAGGGGCCGGCGCGCTGTCATCGACAAAACCGAATTCAGCAGCAAGCGGCGAAGATTCGACTGATGTCACAGCTTCTGGCGTATCGGGTTGCGGTGCGACAACCGGTTCTGGCGCTACGGCAATTGTCGGTTCCGGCAGGACATTGCCAACCGGCTGCTCCAGCACAGTTCCGGATGTCTGCTTGGATAGCGCTTCTTCCAGGCGTTCGGCCAGGTCTCCCAGCGTGGTTTGACCGCCTTCGCCCGGCTCGCTGATTTCGTTGGCTTCGACCGGTTTCGGCTCTGACCGCGGGCTGGTGATCGCCTCGACCGATGCGGCCATCGCTGCGGCAGCGCTGCCGCCAGGCGCCGAACCAGTGAGAGACGACAACATCGGGCCGGGATCGCTGGAAACCAGTCGCTTTGACAGGTCGGAAACCAATTCGCCACTCTGCATGCCGGAATCACCGCCTGGAGGTGGTCTGGCTGGCGACGATGCGGTCTGGCCAGCATCAGGCGCAGGTGTGTGGCTCGCCGGCGTTGGCGCAACCGGAGGAGCGGCAGCATCCGTGGGTGCGGGCTCCCGGCGTTCCGGTTCCTGGTCTGCCGGCGCAACGGCAGGTGCCGTATCCACCGGTATGGAAACCGGCGGCTGGGCTATCGGTGCCGCCGTTTGCTCGCCCGGGGGATCCATTAATGCAGGCGAAGTGGACGGATCGGGCGGGGTTTGCTCTCGGGCCTGCTCCTCTGGCGCGGAGTCACCTGGTGCAGGCGATTGTGGCGCGGGGGATTCGGATGCCTGTTCGCCTTCGCGCAAACCAAAGGCGCGGCGCATCATCGTTTCGGTGTCTTCGGAACCGACCAGCGGTTCGGTCTTTTCAGCGAGTGGCGCTTTCAGTTCGGCATCCGGGCCGGTGTCTTGACGGGCGGAAAAATCAGTCGCTGATTTGGCATGTCCCGCGGCGGCAGTGAGCGCTGCAACTCCCGCGGCCAGACCGGCCGCGGCGGCTGTGTTGGGTGTTGGTTGGGTCTGGACCGGGCCGGCCTCAGTTACAGGCGACTTTGGTACAGGAGACTGGGGTACAGGAGACTGGGATACAGGAGACTGGGGTACAGGAGACTGGGCGCGATCATGCTCTCGATCATTGGGGCCACGTGACCCATTCCCGTCGGTCGGCGCATGGCGCTCCGCAGTCCGGTTCTCGGTAATGACCGGCGCACCATCGCGGGCCAGATTTTGGGTCGATAGGGTTGGCGCTCCCTGTGACGGTGATCCCTGTGATGGTGATCTCTTCGCCGGGGTATTTGCGGACGCCGCATTTGACGGCTGTGTGGCCTGGCCTGACGAACCAGCGGCCATCACGGCCCCTGCGGTCACCAAAGCTTGCGCGGCTGGGTTTTGCGGTGCTGCGCCATGAGTTACTGAATCAGGGGCATCTGATTGGGATTTGCCGGTTGCATTCTGAATTTCGCGAGGCTGAGAATCCCTTGGCTGGATCTCACGCGACTTGTCGATTTTGGGCTCGTCCGCTTTGGCAGCGGCGCCCGGTACCGCGGGCCGTGTTTTCTTTGCGGTGTCGGCTTTCGATGGCTCTTTTGCGCCAACTTGTGCCGTGTCTTCCTGCCTGGCCGGATCGCGCCTAGGCATGGCGGCCGGGGCGAAGTCCTGAGCGGGCAGGCGCTGTTCGCCCTGACCGGCGGCAATGCCGCTTTCCACAACAATGTCGGATGGTCCGCCGATCAACAGCAGATGTTCGACCTTGTCCCGCCGGATCAGGATGAGCTGGCGACGCTGGTCGATATTGGCGGTTTCCAGAAGAGTCAGCCGAGGTTTTGCCTGGCGGCTTTTGCCATAGAACGACCCGCTGCGGCGCCTGCGAAAAAGCAGTAACACCGCAATAACAATGCCGATCAACACAATCGCCGCACCAATTTGCAGCGCTGTGCCCCCAGGGCCAAGTGCGGTTTCCACCCAACCGCCCATGGACGCCTCCTTCGATTTGCACGCAGGCTGCTTGTGCGCAGCTCGCGTCAGACGTTAGCGGGTCGCCGGTTTTGGTTCAAACGATCTGCGCCGCCATCCCCAACTTTGGTGACGAAATCGTGGATATTGTATGGCTAATTGTAGATAGATCCGCTCAACCACCGGTATTGCGCCATTGTTGGCGGACATCCGGTCCTGCAATGGAACTGTCCCGGCAACCATCCCGGCGTAAATCTTCAACATTTCTTGGCTATCCGAATCAGCTAACAGTGCGGGCGGAGTGGAATCGGGCATGCAACTCGACTTAAATACCGGCGATGCCGGGCAACCGGTGAAAGCTGGTATGCCAGTTGCCAGCGCCAAAACAGGTGCGCGGTCGGGACGGCCGTGGCTGGTGAGCGCGGTTGCGCTGGCGCTGGTGATCACCGCCGGAGCGTATCTTGTCCTGCCCGGCCATCTTGCCAATTTCATCGTTCTGATCTGTCTGGGTGTTCTGGCCAGTATCGGCGTCGTGTCGCTGTTTGCGGCTGCCGGTGGCCTGCTGCATCTGGATGGCGCGCAAGAACAGGTACAATCAGACGCTGGGATTCAGGATGCGTTTTTTGATTCCCTGTCCGATGGCGCGCTGATCACCGATCCGGCCGGAAGGCCGGTGGCCGCCAATGTCGCCTATCAGATGCTGGCAGCGCCGGGTGTCGGTGCCGGCGTGCGCGGTGTGGAGCATCTGTTTTCTGGTAATCCGGACGCTTCGGATGCGGTTTATCGGCTGGCCAGCGCGGCGGAAGCGGGGCGCCGGGGCGCTGAGGAGATTCGCATGCCCGCCGGTATCGATGGCCGCGCCGACGGCGCGCGCTGGTATCGGGTGCGGGTCAATCCACTGGGGACGGCGGCAGCCGGTTTTCCTTTGCCGGGACAATCTGTAACCGAAAGTGGAAATCCCGATGCACCGGGCGCGGACATCAGCGGTACTTTTTCCGGCGGATATTCGGGCTGGCTGGTCACCGAGATCACCCGCGAGCGTGAGCATCAGGAAAACATATTCCAGGAACTGCAAAACGCGATCGACTATCTCGATCACGCACCGGCCGGGTTCTTCTCGCTCGATCCGGACGGATGTATCCGCTATCTCAATGCCACGCTGGCGGAGTGGCTGGGCATCGATCTGGCCGAATTCGAGCCCGGGCAGGTGAAAATCGGCGATCATGTGAGTGCGGAAAGCCTGCCGGCGCTGGATGCCGCTGGCCGGGCGGGCACCGGGGTGGTTCCGGCGCGGCTGGATATCGATCTGGTGCGGCGCGATGGAACCCGGATGCCGGTCAGCCTTTTGCACCGGGTGCCGGTGGCCTCGGATGGCCAGATCGGCGCATCTCGTACCCTGGTTCTGGACAGCCACGGCGCCGGCGATCCGCAGGGCGACCGGCTGGCGCAGATGCGGTTCAACCGGTTCTTCAATAATTCGCCAATGGCGATTGCATCGGTCGACCGAGAAGGCTGGATCGGCCTGACCAATGCGCGCTTTGTCATGCTGTTCGGGCCGGTGCCGAGGGATGCCGGCAAGCCGAATATTCTTGATCTGGTTCTTCCCGGTGGCCGCAGCGCGTTAGCTGGCACGCTTGCGGCGGCGGTCAGCGGACAGGACGATATTCCCGCTGTCGATCTTGCATTCGGCAGTACTGACAAGGCTACAGCCGGCCGCAGCGGTGGCGGCGATGGCATTCCGGCTGCGCCTGAACGCAGCGCCCGGTTTTTCGTCAGTCCCATCCTTGATCATGGCGAGGGCGAGGATGCGGCCATTGTCTATGCGATGGAAACAACCGAACAGCGGGCGCTGGAGGCGCAATTCGCCCAAAGCCAGAAAATGCAGGCGGTCGGCCAGCTGGCGGGCGGCATCGCCCATGATTTCAACAATGTGCTGACGGCGATCATCGGATTTTCTGATCTGTTGCTGTCGAGCCACCGGCCGTCCGATCCGTCCTTTCAGGATATCATGAACATCAAACAGAACGCCATTCGCGCCGCCGGTCTGGTGCGGCAGCTGCTGGCGTTTTCCCGCCGGCAGACCATGCGGCCGAAGGTGGTGGAACTTCCCGACGTGTTGTCGGACCTGTCGGTTCTGCTAGACCGGCTGCTGGGCGAAAAGGTCGCGCTGGTAGTCGATCACGATCGCGATCTGTGGCCGATCAAGGCCGACATCAACCAGCTTGAACAGGTCATCGTCAATCTGGCGGTCAATGCCCGTGACGCGATGCCGGATGGCGGCACGTTGACCATTTCCACGGCCAACATCACCGAGGTGGACAGCGGGAAGGTCAACGAACAGGGATTTCGGCCCGGCGAGTATGTGTCGATTAATGTGGTCGATACCGGCACCGGCATGCCGTCGGAAATCGTCGAGAAGATATTCGAGCCGTTTTATTCGACCAAGGATGTCGGCAAGGGCACCGGGCTCGGCCTGTCGACGGTTTATGGTATCGTCAAGCAGACCGGCGGCTATATCTACGTTGACAGCACGGTGGGGGAGGGCACGTCCTTCCGCGTGCTGTTCCCGCGGCATATTCCCGATCCTTCCGACGAAAAGGCCGATCCGGAAGTTGCCGCGCCGGCCATTCCCACGGATCTTACCGGCAATGCCCGGATCCTGCTGGTGGAAGACGAGGAGGCGGTGCGGGCATTTGCCGTGCGGGCGCTGGCGGCGCGCGGCTATGAGGTTCATGAGGCCGAATCAGGGATCGATGCGCTGGATGTGATTTCCAAGCTCAAAGAGCCGATTGATCTGGTGGTTTCCGATGTGGTGATGCCCGAAATGGACGGGCCGACATTGCTTCGCGAACTGCGCAAAACCCAGCCGGACCTGAAAATCATCTTTGTTTCGGGCTACGCCGAAGAGGCCTTTGCCAAACATCTGCCGGAAGATGAGAGTTTTCAGTTTTTACCCAAGCCATTCACGCTCAAGGAACTGGCCACGGCGGTCAAACAAACCCTGGATTTGTGATTTCCGCGTGATGAGATCGCACGGGTGACCGGGGATATATGCGGCATGGACCGCATAGGACATAATTGGAACAAATCTATATATATGTAATATTACAATGAGTTAAGCGGGCTTTACAAACTGGAACAAAACCAGTACATATTGAACAGGAAATTTAATCGGCGGACAAATGATGCGGGTACTGGCCCGCCAATCAGGAATAGGGGATAGTGCATGGCCAATACGCTTCGTGTGGTTGAGGAAAACCGGGATTCAATGGACAAGACCAAGGCACTGGATGCTGCACTGGGCCAGATCGAACGGGCGTTCGGCAAGGGCTCCGTCATGCGGCTTGGCGAGGGCCAGGTTGTGGCGATCGAGACGATCCCGACCGGCTGTCTCGGGCTTGATATTGCGCTGGGAATTGGCGGACTGCCCCGGGGACGGGTCGTGGAGATTTATGGTCCGGAATCATCGGGCAAGACGACGCTTGCCCTTCATACGGTGGCTGAAGCCCAAAAAGGCGGCGGCATTTGCGCCTTTATCGATGCCGAGCACGCGCTTGATCCGATTTACGCCCGCAAGCTTGGCATCAATCTTGACGAGCTTTTGATTTCCCAACCCGATAATGGCGAGCAGGCGCTGGAAATTGCCGATACGCTGGTGCGCTCGGGCGCGGTCGAGGTGCTGGTTATCGATTCGGTTGCCGCATTGACGCCGCGTGCCGAACTGGAAGGCGAGATGGGCGATTCGCTGCCGGGTTTGCAGGCGCGGCTGATGAGCCAGGCACTGCGCAAGCTGACCGGCTCAATTTCCCGCTCCAATACCATGGTGATTTTCATCAACCAGATCCGCATGAAGATCGGCGTGATGTTTGGCAGCCCGGAAACGACGACCGGCGGTAATGCGCTGAAATTCTATTCCTCGGTCCGTCTCGACATTCGTCGTATCGGACAGATCAAGGACCGGGACGAGGTGGTCGGCAACCAGACCCGGGTCAAGGTTGTGAAGAACAAGCTGGCGCCGCCCTTCCGGCAAGTCGAATTCGATATAATGTATGGTGAAGGTATTTCCCGGACAGGCGAGTTGCTCGATCTCGGGGTCAAGGCCGGTATTGTGGAAAAATCCGGCTCCTGGTTCTCCTATGACAGCCAGCGGCTGGGTCAGGGCCGGGAGAACTCCAAGCAGTTTTTGGCCGAGAACAAGGATGTTGCCGATATCATCGAACAGGCCATTCGCAAGGATGCCGGACTGATCGGCGAGCGCTTGCTTGATGATCCTGCCGGGGACGATGATAGCGGCGACGAGGACACGGCGCTGGAAGCCTGAGAGCGGGTTTCAAGGATCGTATATCGGAAGCGGCGTCCGTGTTGGGCGCTGTTTTTGTATTTCGGCGTGGCAATTGGCTGCTGGAATGCCGGGAGGAGAAGCCGGAGAACAGATCGGTTCCAATGCTTTGTTCCTGAACCCTGTTTGAGGAGCCGGGTCGGGGCGGGGTTGCTGGACAGGCGCGGGTGCGGCGGTCTAAATGGCGCGGCCTGATCGACGGACTGGTTGATGCTTTCACTGTGTTGGTTGATTGCACCGGTTCCAATTTTGAAAGTGCCTCTTGAATGTCCAGTGTTAATGATGTCCGCGCCACATTCCTCGATTTTTTTGGCCGGCAAGGCCACGAAATCGTTGCCAGCGGACCGCTGGTTCCGCGCAACGATCCGACCTTGATGTTTACCAATGCTGGCATGGTGCCGTTCAAGGATTATTTCACCGGCCGCACCACTGCACCATGGCCGCGGGCGGTGACGGCGCAAAAATGTGTGCGCGCCGGCGGCAAGCACAATGATCTGGACAATGTTGGTTACACCGCGCGCCATCACACGTTTTTCGAGATGCTGGGGAATTTTTCGTTCGGCGATTATTTCAAG
Organism: uncultured Polyangiaceae bacterium; assembly: GCA_964196155.1. Taxonomy (GTDB): domain Bacteria; phylum Pseudomonadota; class Alphaproteobacteria; order Rhizobiales; family Afifellaceae; genus CAXMRP01. The sequence goes on along the minus strand of CAXMRP010000159.1, from coordinate 2,695 downwards.
GACCGGGCAATCGAGTTGGCCTGGACCCTGATCACCCAGGAATACGGATTGGCCAAGGACCGGCTGTTGGTGACGGTCTATGCGGAAGATGACGAGGCTTTTGATCTGTGGGGCAAGATTGCCGGCCTGCCGGACAGCCAGATCCTGCGGATCGCAACCCACGATAATTTCTGGGCGATGGGCGATACCGGACCGTGCGGCCCCTGTTCGGAAATTTTTTATGATCACGGCGATGATATTCCCGGCGGGCCGCCGGGCTCTGCAGAGGAGGATGGTGACCGGTTCATTGAGATCTGGAACCTGGTGTTCATGCAATATGAACAGGTGTCCGGCGATGAGCGCAATTTGCTGCCGCGCCCGTCGATTGATACGGGCATGGGGCTAGAGCGGGTGTCGGCAGTCTTGCAAGGGGTGCACGACAATTACGAGATTGACTTGTTCAAGTCCCTTATTGCCGGCGTCGAGCAAGTCGCACCAACGGCTGGAAAAGCCGGCCAGGCCGCTAGCCAGCGGGTCATCGCCGATCATCTTCGGGCGATGAGTTTTCTGATTGCTGACGGGGTTCTGCCGTCCAACGAGGGCCGTGGCTATGTGCTGCGGCGGATCATGCGGCGGGCGATGCGCCATGCCCATCTGCTAGGCGCCGAAGATCCGGTCATTCACAAACTGGTGCCACTGCTGGTGCGCGAAATGGGTGCCGCTTATCCCGAACTGGTGCGCGCTGAATCACTTGTGAGTGAGACAGTCGAACTGGAGGAAAACCGGTTCAAGGCGACGCTGGCCCGTGGTCTTGGCCTTTTGTCGGATGCGACTGAAAATATGGCGCGGGGCGACCTGCTTGATGGCGAGACGGCGTTTCGCCTCTACGACACCTATGGTTTTCCGCTCGATCTTACCCAGGATGCGCTGCGGCCACGTGGTATCCATGTCGACCTTTCCAGCTTCAACGATGCCATGGAGCGGCAGCGCGCCGAGGCTAGGGCAAACTGGGCCGGGTCGGGGTCCAAGGAGACGGCGGCGGTGTGGCTTTCGGTTCGTGAAACCGACGGTCCGACTGAATTTCTTGGCTATGACACGATGCAGGCGGAAGGCACTGTTTTTGCGATTGTGCGCGATGAAACACAGGTGGAAACCGCCGACAAGGGCCAAAAAGCTGTGGTGGTTGTCAACCAGACGCCATTTTATGGCGAGTCCGGTGGCCAGCTTGGCGATACGGGCACCATGGAATGCGAAGATGGCACGGTATTCACAGTCACCGATACGCGCAAAATCGCCGATGAATTGTTTGCCCATTTCGGGTCGGTCACGTCCGGATCACTGACAAACGGGGCGGCGGTGCGGCTGATTGTCGATGGCGAACGGCGGGCGGAAATCAAGGCCAATCATTCGGCCACCCATCTGCTACATGAAGCCCTGCGGCAAAGGCTCGGCACCCATGTGGCTCAGAAAGGTTCGTTGGTTGCGCCGGACCGGTTGCGGTTTGATTTTTCTCATCCCAAGCCGCTGGATGATGCCGATATCGCCGAAGTGGAGGCGATCGCCAACGCGATTGTTCTTCAGGACGCGGCTGTGGAGACCCGGCTGATGGATCGTGACGCGGCGATCGAGGCCGGCGCCATGGCGTTGTTCGGCGAGAAATATGGCGATGAAGTTCGGGTCGTCACGATGGGAACGGCGCTTAACAGCGACAAGGCGAACGCACCGTATTCGGTTGAGCTTTGCGGCGGTACTCATGTCGGGCGAACCGGTGAGATCGGGTCCATTGTTGTGGTTTCGGAATCCGCCGTTGCCTCCGGCGTTCGTCGCCTCGAGGCGCTGACGGCAGAAGGCGCGCGAACCTATCTGAAGGAACAGGACCGACGGCTGCGATCGGTTGCTGCGCAATTGAAAGTGCCTGACGGCGATGTCGAGGCGCGGATTGGCACACTGATTGCCGAGCGCCGGAAGATGGAACGGGAACTGGCCGAGGCGCGCAAGCGTCTGGCGCTTGGTGGCGGCGGTGACGGTGCTGGCAGCGAAGTCGCGGTTCAAAACTTCGGGTCGATCGGATTGTTGGCCCGGGCGGTCGACGGTGTGCCGCCGAAAGACCTGCGCAGTCTGGTCGATGAGGGCAAGAAGCAGGTCGGATCAGGCGTCGTGGCCATCGTCGGAACCCATGAGGGCAAGGCCGGGCTTGTCGTTGGTGTGACCGATGATCTGACGGATCAGCTGGATGCAGTTACGCTGGTGCGGGCGGGATCACAGGTGCTTGGCGGCAAGGGCGGCGGTGGCCGGCCGGACATGGCACAAGCCGGTGGCCCGGATGTGACTGCGGCAAAGGACGCACTGTTGGCCATTGAAGCGCTGGTCAAACAGGCGGCGGCCTGAGGCAAATCAGGAGCAGCCAGACCGGCGAATGGACGACAGTCAGCGACAAAACCCCAACCCGCCTTCGGTTCGTCTGCGCTGGCGGCTGCACGAACTTCTGGAAACCGGCACCCGGCGGGACTGGGCAAGTTATATAGTCGATGGAATTCTGTTTGGGCTGATTGTCACCAACGTCATCGCATTTGCAGCCTCGACCGTACCATCCATCGCCGCGCGCCACGGCCCCGAGCTGGAATGGTTCAATATCATTTCCGTGCTGATCTTCACGGTCGAATATGCCGCCCGGCTTTGGGTGTGTGTGGAACTGCCGCTTTTGCGCAGTATGCCG
>CAXMRP010000158.1:0-9215 GCA_964196155.1 uncultured Polyangiaceae bacterium | reverse complement strand
GGTCAGTCAGCCGGTGGAACCAACGCCCGAACAACAGGCCACCCGCCTTCAGGCTGCGATCGATGCTCTCCCGCCCTTGTCCGGCGCGCTTTTGATCAGTCTTCTCCTGATCACCCTGGTCTTCACAACGGCCTACGGCGTCGCCCCGACCGCGCCCCTGATGCCGCTGGCGGTGGGCGGCTGTGGCATTGCCCTGGCTCTCCTGATTGATGGCACCGTCATCGAGCCGACATTCTCGCCGGGTCTCAAAACGCTGCTTCTGGCGGTGCCGCTGGTGATGATCGCCTACGGTATGCGCCCTGCATTTTCCCGCCTGAGCGAGAACGAACTATTACGGGTGGTCTTCCCACCGCTGATCCTGATCATTGCCGTGCTCGGTTCCATATTGGGTGGCATCACCAATCCGACGCCGGCCGCGGCACTGGGCGCAGCCGGCGCCCTGATGCTGGCCGCCTATCGCAAGCTTTCCGCGCAGGAAAACGCCACCCGATCGAAACGTTTCATCATCCAGGCCGGTTTCGCCGTCATCATCCTGATCCTGATCGGTGTGAATTTCGATCTTCGCGCCACCATCCAGCACGTCAGGTTTGAAAGCTGGGTCGCGATATTCGTCTCGCTCGCGGCCTATCACATCGCAATCGCCGGGCTTTTGTTCAGTTGTTACCTGTTGCTGCGCGACGGCATTTTGACACCGATTGTTCACGAGACCGCCAAAGTCACCTCCATGGTGTTCACCATCCTCATCGGCTCGCAGATGCTCAACCTGGTGGTCATCTCGTTTGGTGGCGAGGACTATATCCAGTCGTTCCTGCGCTCGTTTGAACGCGAATGGGTCGTCTTCCTGTTCGTCATGCTGGTTCTGTTTGTTCTCGGGTTCGTGCTCGATTTTCTGGAGATCATCTACATCGTCATCCCGATCGTCGGCCCGGTGATCTATGGCGGCACCATGGACCCCATGTGGGTGACGATCATGATCGCCATCAACCTCCAGACCTCGTTCCTCACACCGCCTTTCGGCTTCGCGCTGTTTTACCTGCGCGGCGTGGCACCGCCGTCGATCACGACAGGGCACATCTATCGTGGCGTTGCGCCATTTGTGGTGATCCAGGTCTTTGCCCTGGGGCTGTTATGGCTGTTCCCGTCGATTGTGACGATCCTGCCCAACCTTCTGCCCAACTGATCGCGCGGTTGCCCCGCATTTGCCCGGCCCGTAGATTGCCGCAATGAACAGGTTAGCCAGCCGTATCGACACCGTGAACCGCACCATCGCCGGCACCGCCCGCTGGCTGGTCGTCGCCATGGCGCTCGTCCAGTTCGCCAACGTCGTGCTGCGCCATGTGTTTTCCATCAGCTTTATCCAGATGAGCGAGGCGGTGTGGTATCTTCACGGGCTGTTTTTCACCCTTGGCGCCGGCTACGCCCTGTTGGGTGACGATCATGTGCGCATCGATATCATCTATGGCCGCCTGGCTCCCCGCACCCGGGCAATCATCAATCTTGCCGGCACGTTTTGTCTGCTGCTGCCCGTGTGCGCAGCGATCATCTGGTTTTCCGCTGATTATGTGACCGGCGCCTGGCGCATCCGCGAAGGGTCCGCCGAATTTGGCGGGCTGCCCTTTATATATGTCCTCAAGACCGGCATCTGGGCTTTTGCGTTTCTTCTCGGTTTGCAAGGAATAGCGGTCGCCATCCGGTCAGCGGCACGGCTATCCATCCGGCCGCAGTACTCGTCGAAGTGCCCATCAAGGTGATTGATCCGCTACTCCTGTGCGCGATTATGGCGTTGACAACGCTGGCCGTGTTGATGACCGGCTACCCGGTCGCCTTTGTGCTCGCCGGTAGTGGCCTGTTGTTCGCGCTCATCGGGGCCACGCTCGGTGTCTTTCATCTGCCGCTGCTGTCTGCGCTTCCCCAATCCATTTTCGGTTTGATGCAATCACCAACACTGGTTGCCGTGCCGCTGTTTGTCTTCATGGGCGTGGTGCTGGAAAAATCCAGCCTTGCCGCCGATCTGGTCCAGGCCGCGTCAAAGCTCTTGTCCGCCCGGCGCGGTGGACTTGCAGCGGCTGTCATCGGTGTCGGCGCGCTGCTGGCCGCGACTACCGGCATTGTCGGCGCCACGATTACCACCCTTGGCCTGCTCGCCCTGCCGCCGATGCTGGCCGCCGGCTACCGCCCCAGCCTGGCCGCCGGCACCGTCGCCGCATCAGGCACCCTCGGCCAGATTATCCCGCCATCCATTGCGCTGGTTCTGCTCGGCGACCAGATTTCCATCGCCTATCAGAATGTGCAGATCGATCAGGGCATCTTTTCGCCCCGCACCATCACGCTGAACGACCTGTTTGCCGCCTGCATCCTGCCCGGCCTGGCGCTGGCCAGTCTGTATGCCGCCTATGTGCTGATCCGTGCTCGTTTCGAACCGGGCCTTGCAAGCCCAAACGACAAGCCACACGCCGCTGCGCCCGACCTGTGGCCAGCGCTCCTGCCGCCGCTGCTTCTGGTGGTCGCGGTGCTGGGATCGATCCTTGCCGGCCTCGCCACACCCACGGAAGCCGCCGGTATCGGCGCTGTCGGTGCCCTGCTCCTTGCTGCCCGCCGCACCGCGCGCAAAGCCACGGCAACCATCATCAATGCCGCCCTGTGGTCGATGTTGGCGCTTGTCATGCTCGCCAGCCTGTTTGACCTGCGCCCCCAGCGCGACGTGATCCCGTTTGCCGATTGGCTGGCCATCGCGGCCGCCGCACTCCTCACCCTGTGTCTTGCCGCCGGCATCGCCGTGGCACTACGGGCAACCGTGCGCACCCGCGACACTGCCGGGCTCCCCATCCTCACCGCCGCCGCGACCCGCACCCTCACCCTCACCGCAATGATATTCGCCATCGTCATCGGCGCCCGCCTGTTCAGCCTGACCTTCCGCGGCCTCGGCGGCGCCGATTTTATCGAGAACCTTTTACAGGGCCTGCCCGGCGGCGCCACATCCGCGGTGTTCATGGTCATGGCGACCATTTTCATCCTCGGCTTCTTCCTCGATTTTCTGGAAATTCTCTACATCGTCATTCCGGTCACCGTGCCGGTCCTGCTCGCCCTGCCCCTAGCCGACGGATCGACCATGAGCCCCCTGTGGCTGGGCGCGCTGATTGCCCTCAACCTCCAGACATCGTTCCTGACACCGCCATTCGGCATCGCCTTGTTTTATCTGCGCAGCGTCGCCCCGGACGCGATCCGCACTGCCGACATTTATCGCGGCATCGTGCCGTTTGTAGCCTTGCAACTTGTGATGCTGGCGATCGTCTGGACATGGCCGGTGCTGGCAACCGGCCTGCCGGCGCTTCTTGGCTCTGGAAACTGATGCACGCGGCCGCGCAATTGGGCATAGTCTCCTTCGCACCAGGGCAATTTGGAAAGTGAAATCGCACCCATGCGCCTTTTGACGGCAAGCCTTGCCGACAAGTTCGATCTGGAGAAGGACCGGATATACCTGTCCGGTACACAGGCGATCGTCCGCCTGATGCTCATGCAAAAGGCCATTGACCGGGCACAAGGTCACAACACCGCCGGCTATGCGACAGGCTATCGCGGATCGCCGCTTGGCGGGCTGGACCAGCAGTTCTGGTCGGCGGGCAAATTGCTTGATGATGCTGACATCGTCTTTCAGGCCGGCGTCAACGAAGACATTGCCGCCACCGCCCTGTGGGGCACGCAACAGGTGGCGCTGCGCGGCGATGGCCGTTTCGACGGGGTATTCGGCCTGTGGTACGGCAAGGGCCCCGGCGTCGACCGGGCCGGCGACGCCCTGCGCCACGCCAATTTCGCCGGAACCGCGCAAAAAGGCGGCGTGCTCGCGGTCATGGGCGATGATCACACCTGTGAAAGTTCCACCACCGCCCACCAGTCCGAATTCGCCTTTGTCGACGCCATGATGCCGATCCTCAATCCGGCCGGTGTCCAGGAAATCCTCGATTACGGGCTTTATGGCTACGCCCTGTCGCGGTTTACCGGCTTGTGGGTTGGCTTGAAGGGCATCAAGGACAATATCGAGTCCACCGCTTCCGTCAGCGGCGCGCCGCCCGCGCGGGTCTTTTCAGTTCCGGATTTTGATCACCCAAGCGGCGGCCTCAATATCGCGCTCGGCCGATCCTCGCTGGAACAGGAAGACCTGCTCCACAATTACCGCAAACCGGCGGCGCTGGCTTTCCTGCGCGACAACAGCCTCGACCGGCTGGTCTGGCACGGCGGCGAAAAACCACGGCTCGGCATCGCTTCGCTGGGCAAAAGCTGGCTGGACACCACGCAGGCGCTTGATCTTCTGCGCATCAATGCGCAACGCGGCGCTGAGCTCGGTATCCGGCTCTACAAGATCGCCGTTCCGTGGCCGCTGGAGCCGCAAGGTCTGCGCGCCTTCGCCGGCGGGCTGCAATCGATGATCGTCGTTGAGGAAAAGCGGGCGCTGGTCGAGACCCAGATCAAGGAACAGCTTTACGGCACCGCCAATGCGCCGGGAATCGTCGGCAAGACAGACGAAATCGGGCAGATCCTGTTCCCCTCAAACGGCGCGCTGGATGCCAATGACATCGCTATCGCCATCGGCCAGCGCATTCTGGCTTATGCCGATGACCCGGCGCTCCGGGCGCGGGTACTGGAATTGCAACGTGCCCAGCAATCTATGCGGTCAACCCGCGAGATCGCCCGGCGAACCCCACATTTTTGCGCCGGATGCCCCCACAATTCCTCAACCAATGTGCCCGACGGCAGTCGCGCTTATGCCGGCATCGGTTGCCATTATCTGGTGTTGGGCATGGACCGCACCACCGATGGCTACACCCATATGGGCGGCGAAGGCGGCAACTGGATCGGCGAGGCGCTGTTTTCAAAAACCGACCATGTGTTCCAGAATATCGGCGACGGCACCTATGTCCATTCCGGCTCGATGACCATTCGGGCAGCGGCGATCGCCGGCATCAACGTCACCTACAAGATCCTGTTCAACGATGCCGTTGCGCTCACCGGCGGGCAAAAGCCCGAAGGCGGCATCACCGTCGACGAGATCGCCCGCCAGATGGCCGCCGAAGGGGCAAAGCGCATTGCAGTCGTTTCCGACGAGCCGGACAAATATCCCCCGGGCACCCAGTGGCCGGCCCACACGTCGTTCCATCACCGCAAGGAAATGAACGCGGTTCAATCCGAACTTCGCACCGTCAAGGGCCTGTCGATCCTGATCTATGACCAGACCTGTGCGGCCGAACTGCGCCGTCAGCGCAAGCGCGGCACAAGGGCCGATCCGAACCGCCGTGTCTTCATCAACCCGGCCGTATGCGAAGGCTGCGGCGATTGCGGGCTGACGTCCAATTGTGTGGCGATCCAGCCACTGGACACCCCATTCGGCCGCAAGCGCAAGATCGACCAGTCGTCTTGCAACAAGGATTATTCCTGTCTGGAAGGGTTTTGCCCGGCCTTTGTCACCGTTTACGACAGTGCTTTGAAAAAAGGCGCGCCGCTTGATGCCGCTGACATCTTGCCGCCTGTACCCGAACCGGCGATCGCGGCCATCGACCGGACCATGGCATTCCTGATTGCCGGCGTCGGCGGTACCGGTGTCGTCACCATCGGCCACATTCTGGGCATGGCCGCCCACATTCAGGGCTATGGTGTCGGCCTGATCGACATGGCCGGCCTTGCCCAAAAGGGCGGCTCGGTGACCACCCACCTGAAAATTGGCCCGACGCCGGATGCCATCCACGCCATCCGCATCGCCGCCGAAGAAGCCGACACGGTGCTCGCCTGCGACGGGATCGTCGCCGCGTCGCCGCGCGCGCTTGCCGCGATCCAGTCTGGCAAAACCAAGGTATTCTTCAACACCGAGGAGATCGCGCCCGGCGAATTCACCCGCAATGCCGACTATGTTCTGCCGGCGGCAGAGCTGCAAAAAGCGATCACCGAGCGCGCCGGCGCAGAAATGACGCGGATCATCGACGCCGGCAAGCTGGCGCTGGCCCTGTTCGGCGACGCCATCGTCACCAACATGCTGATGGTCGGCTATGCTTGGCAGTCGGGCGTAATTCCCCTGCAAAAAGACGCGATTGTTGAGGCGATCCGCATCAATGGCGTGGCGATTGACCAGAACATCGCCGCCTTTGAATGGGGCCGCCGTGCCGCTCACGATCCAGCATCGCTCGCCCCGTATCTGGCACGAAATGCCAGCGACGAAAGCGCCGTACCAAAAGGGCTGAACCAACTGGTGGACCACCGCGCCGCCCATCTCGCCCGTTACCAGAACAAGACCTTTGCCGACACCTATCGCCAAGCCGTCACCAGAATTGCGCAAGCTGAAGCCGCTGCCCTGCCCGGCCGCACCGATCTCGCCGAGACCGTGGCCAATTCGTTGCACCGTCTGATGGCGATCAAGGACGAATATGAGGTGGCCCGGCTCTACGCCGATCCAGAATTCAGCCGGACGTTGGCTTCAACATTTGTCGATCATGGCCGGCTGGAATTTCACCTGGCACCGCCAATCATGAGCCGCATCGATCCGCTGACCGGACGCCCGCAAAAAAGAATTTTCGGGCCGTGGATACTGCGGTTGTTTGGCGTAATGGCCTCCTTGAAGGGCCTGCGCGGCACCCGTTTCGATCCGTTTGGCCGCACCGAAGAACGCCGGTGGGAGCGCCAGTTGCACGCAGACTATGGTGACCTGCTCGATGAACTGATCAGCGGCCTCACGGACCAGAACCATCACATAGCAGTGGCACTCGCCGCCTACCCGCAAGACATTCGCGGCTTCGGTCCCGTTAAACGGGCGCAGGCCAACACGGCCCTTGCCCGTCGCGATGAACTTCTGGCGGCCTTTCGCCAGAGCGGCAGCGCGCCGATTGCCCAGGCAGCGGAGTAATCCAGCCCGACGGACGATCGGATTACAATGCCGAATAGCAATCAGGATGGGCGTTCTTTCCCCGTCGCTTGTCATACGCAGAAGGGCCGGCGGTCCGTTTCCAGCGGCCCAGAAAATCATGAAACGTGCGCGACCGTGCATCGCGTCCGGCCTCAAGCGCAACCTTCATGTTGATCGATCCATCCGGATTGCGGAACGAGATTTCTGTATGTGCCATGATCGTGCTCCAGGTTCGATGAATAGTCTGTTTCGTTGATCCTGAAGTTAGGGCCAGAGCCCGACGCATGCTTGATGATTGCCTTAAGAAGCGCTTCAGATTTCCTTTATTCTGGCTTCATATGCAGTTGGCCCTGCCCCCCGGCAGCACAGTCGTGCCATAGTATCGGTCGACAGGCGCAAGAAAACCCGAGGAACAAGATCGATGGGCGGGGGCCAAATCCGGTTCACAGAATTTGTACTGGATCAGCAGGTTGCTGAACTGCGCCGCAATTCCGAAACTGTTGCCGTTGAACCGCAAGTCTTTGATCTGATTGTATATTTAGCGGAAAACCCCGGAAAAATTGTTTCACGCGACGATCTGATCGCCAATGTCTGGCGGGGCCGGATTGTCTCCGATGCGGCGATTTCCACGCGCATCAATGCCGCCCGCAAGGCGCTTGGCGACGACGGAACCCGCCAGGCCATCATCAAGACCATTCAGCGCCGCGGCTTCCGGTTTTTGCCTGAGGTCGAGATATCGGGCGAGCCGGTCGGGGAAGAACCGGCAAGCAAAGATGGTGCCGGCACCAGCGCGTCATGGGCAACCATTCCCGATATCCGTTACTGCCAGGCCGAAGACGGCGTCAGTCTGGCGTATGCGTCGATCGGCGATGGCCCACCGCTGGTCAAGGCGCCCAGTTTTCTTTCCCATCTGGAATTTGAAAGCAAAAGCCCGGTCTGGCGGCACTGGATCAAGGCGCTTTCGGCCCGGCGCCGCTACATCCGCTATGATGTGCGCGGCAACGGCCTGTCGGACTGGCAGGTCCAGGACATATCGTTTGAAACCTTTGTTTCCGATCTCAAGACAATCGTCGACGAACTCGGACTTGAGCGTTTTCCGTTATTTGGCCTGTCCCAGGGCGCCGCCGTCGCCATCGAATTCGCGACCCGTTATCCCCAGCGGGTGAGTTGCCTGATCCTGGCTGGCGGTTATGCGGCCGGATGGAACCGCCTTGGCGATGAGGCGTTTGCGGCAAGGCGCAATGCCATGCTGGAACTGATCCGCATTGGTTGGGGCGCCGACAATCCGGCATTTCGTCAAACCTATACCAGCCTGTTCGTTCCCGACGGCACGCCGGAGCAACACGACTGGTTCAACGAACTGCAAAAAGTCACCGCAACCCCAAAAAACGCTTTCAGGATCATGCAGGCGGTCGCCGACCTCGATGTCCGGGACAAGCTGCCCAAGGTTAGCCAGCCGACACTGGTCGTTCACTGCCGCGGCGATGCCGTCGTTCCCTTTGAAGCCGGTCGCCAACTGGCCGCACATATCCCCGGTGCCCAGTTCCTGCCGCTCGACGGCAACAATCACATCTTGCTGGAAAGCGACGCCTGCTGGCCGCAATTTTTGGGCGCGCTGGACCGGTTTCTGTCTGAAAACGATTCATAGCCGCAAACAGATTTCAGGCCGTCGAATTGTAAACGTCCATCAGTCCCGTTGTCAGCGTATCGCCGGCAAGCGCTTTGAGAGCGCCCGAAAATGTCGCGAAATAGTCCTGCGCCTGCATTGCCTTGACCGTCGCCGGCTCATCCCACTGACCGACATGGGTGCGCGAAACCCCATCCTTGCCGACAGTGACCAGATAATGAAACTTCCCGGCGATGGCCGCGTCAGCATCGACGGCCGCAATGAAAGCGTCGACAGCGTCCTGCCACACCTTTTCATCGCCGCTGTATGTATATTGAATGACAATTCCGTGCACGACATTCTCCTCTTTCACCTTGATTAATTAACACAAGAGTTAAATGAAATCACCGCCGGATTGTCAGGAGTGATTGCGGTCCATCGTAAAGCTGTCGCCAACAAAAATTTCTGACCGTATTCCAACGGTCAACGCAGCGCTTACAGGTGACAAGGTCTGGTCTGGTCTGCGGACAAAACAGACTCAATAAGCAGTGATGATTACCCGATTTGCGACACAGATTGGCAGGCAGCTAGTGGAATGATCGGATCAAAAGAGTCCGATTTGTGATTCCCTATTGTGCTGAGGCGTGCGAGTCTGGTGCATGCGCAGTGGAATTTCCTTCACCGTATCCGCCGGCGACCGTCAGCGATTGCGCGCGATCGTCG
>CAXMRP010000157.1:0-3536 GCA_964196155.1 uncultured Polyangiaceae bacterium | reverse complement strand
GATCGCCTCCGCCGCGGCCTTTTCGCGCATCGCCTATCCGGAAATGAAACGCCATGGCTATCACCGCGGTTTTGCCCTCGGTACCGTCGCCGGAAGCAGTTGCCTGGGCATGCTGATCCCGCCCAGCGTCCTGATGATCGTTTGGGGGCTGCTGACGGAAAAATCCATCGGCCAGATTTTCGCCGCCGGGGTCCTGCCCGGCATTCTGCTGGCGACTTTATTCGTGGTCTATGTGCTGGTCATGGCGGTGATGAAGCCGGAAGTGGTCGGCGGCCACCGCGACGCCTTGGCAGATGATTTGGTCGAGGTCGACCGGCTTTCGGTCTGGACCAGCGCCTTCGGCATCGCGCTGGTGGTCGTATCGGTCCTGGGCGGCATCTGGTTCGGCTTCTTCACGCCGACCGAAGGGGCTGGCGCCGGCGCCTTCATTGGCCTGGTCATGGCCATCGTCAAGGGCATGCGCTGGCGCGGCATGGTTGAAGCGATCATCTCGGTCGGCCGCATTTCGGCGCCCATCCTTTTGTTGCTGATAACGGCGGCGCTTTATTCGCGCACCCTGGCCATGACCGGCGTCACCAACGCCATTCAGGATCTGTTCCTGGGTTCCGGCATGGCGCCGTGGATGGTCATCGTGGTGATGGTCTCGGTCTGGTTCGCGCTCGGCATGATCATCGATTCCATCTCCATCATGCTCCTGACCGTGACCATCTTTGAGCCCATTGCCGTCAGTATCGGCTACGATCCGATCGCCTTTGCCATTGTCGGCATCATCGCCATCGAGGCCGGATTGCTGACGCCGCCCTTCGGCCTGCTGGTCTATACTGTGAAGGCGGCAATCCAGGGCATCGACGACAGCGTGTCGGTCATGCAGATTTTCAAGAGTTCGATGCCCTATTGGATTATTATGCTGATCTGCATGGTGGCCATCGTCGTCTTTCCTGAAATCGCCACTTATCTGCCAAATCTGCTGTTTTGAAATTTTACGTTATTTCAGTCATTTATCGGAATTTTATGTCAAGCAAGGAGATGAACCGATGCCGGCCTATTGGGTTACCCGATCGAAGATCAACGATCCCGTCGCCTACAAGAAATACACCGATCGCGTGCCGGACGTTCTTGCTCAATTCGGCGGCAAGGTGCTGGCGCGCGGCGGCGATTACAAAATCCTTGAAGGACCGGAAAAATTCCATCGCTTCGTCGTCATCGAATTTCCTTCAATGGCCGACGCCATCGCCTGTCAGGAATCGGACGCCTATCAGCAGGCCGCGGCGTTTCGAAAAGACGGCGGCGGTGAAGTTGAACTCGTGATTGTTGACGGAACCAACGCGCCTGCCGATCAAAATTGATGACCGAATTCTCACTTTTGTTCGAGCTATCGTAACCTGGCCAGACTGAACGAAGTGGGCTTGCCCGGATGACCACTTTCAGTGGCCGGTGGAATGGCTTTCCTCGATAGACAACCTTTTCCCGGGCTGCGTCACACAGCGGGCATGTCCGTCAATCCGGCGTGATGTCGGCGCCTGCGCCCAGACGGACCGGAGCGTTGATGTCTTCCAGATGCAGAAGGAAGGCACTGTGGTCGTGCTGCGTCAGTCCTTTGTCATAAAGCTCCTGAAACACGTCCCTGACCGCTTCGACTATCGGCAGCCGAACATTCAGGTCGCCCGCAGTCTGGAGAACCGTGTTGAGATCCTTGACGAAATTGCGAATTGGCGCGCCGGGGCGAAAGTCGCGGGCAATCATGCGCTGGCCATGTTCCTGCAAGACGCGGCTGTCACCGTGACCGCCTGACAAGGCCTCCGGGATTTGTGCAGGGTCGGCGCCGCCCGCGCTGGCCAGCAGCAGCGCCTGGGCCACGCCGGAGATGTTCACCGCCACCATGATCTGGTTGGCGAGCTTGGCAATCTGGCCACTTCCGGCCGGCCCGATATAGCTTGCACGTCCCATCGGCTTGAAAATGCCGGCAGCTTCGGCGCGGTCGAAATCGGCTTTTTCTCCGCCCGCCATGATCGCCAGCGACCCTTCAGCCGCACCAAGGCTTCCGCCCGATACGGGTGCATCGAGATGACCGACACCCCGTTCCTTCAGGAGAGCGGCATGCTCCTGCGCCATCTTCGGGGGTATGGACGCCATATCGATGAAGATTGCGCCGGACTTCATGTGATCAATGGCGCCGCTATCGAAGAACACCTCGCGCACCACGGGCCCACTGTCGAGAATTGAAAGGATGTAGTCGGCGCCCTCGACCGCTTCGGAGGGTGTGTTGGCGACGGAGCCGCCCGCCTCCTGAACTGGCGCGGCTTTGCTCAAGGTGCGGTTCCATCCGATGACATCGAACCCGGCCCGCACGAGATTGACCGCCATGGGTGCGCCCATAATACCCAGGCCGAGGAAAGCGACAGTGGCCATAATCATTCTCCTATTTTGTCCAGAGGAAATGGCAGGATGGTCAGTGCCGTCAGGGAGTCAATCTGTCCAACAAAACCTCAGGTGGACAAGGTCCGTGAGGCAATGACAGGCCTTGCCAGAAATGGGCGAGGGACTCGCCAAACAGGTCTATGGGAAATTCCCCATCGCGAAGTCTGTTCTTCGGAACGCGGACAAGGCTCAATTGGGGATGATTTTCAACGAGGTAGTCCAGTTTCCTTTGCCGCGACTTGATCGGCGTGCCGGCGCCGTCAATCGTTACGCCAATCAGGTGTCCCGGCAAGTTGAATGCAATGTCGAACTCGGCAAAACTGGGCCAGCCGACGCCAAAGGCCGAGGGTAACAGGATTTGCGCCTGTGGCAAGGGAAGCCACGCGGAAAATATCCAGTCCCGATAGCCGAAGATTTCATCGTCTGCGGCGTCCGCGCCCATTTCGGATTTGTGAGCCTCCAATTGAGCGCCCACGAACTCCAGATAGCGTTTCAGAAACAGGCGTATGAGTCTTGAAAACGGCGAACTGCGGTTGATGATCCTTTCGCGGCAGAGATCGAAAAGATCTTCGCTGGAGTTGACCTGCGACATTTGCTGGAAGGAAATATCGATCCATCCGGGGCTGCTTAATCGCAAGCCCGGCGAGCCAGGCGACACTAGGGCATATCTGTTGGTCAGCTTGAACGGGCGCTCGTCTTTGCTGCGCTCGAGCCCGTTGGCGATGGTCTCCGGATTGGTGACGATGCCATAAACGACGAGCGTTCGCGGGTCATCCTTCGACAAGAAATCCGGATATTCCTGCGCCATAAACGCTCTCAATTCACGCCGTCTAGATATCCATCTCCATGATGTACAATCCGCCGGCCCAACGGTCACCGGCGTAGACGATGCCGTTTTCATCGACATAGACTTCATTCATTTGAATGGCGTTGGCGCGGGAGTTTTCAGGCGGCGGCGGAACAAAGTAGGCGATCAGTTCCGGCTGGTACGGATTTTTCAGATTGTAAACCCGAATGCCGGCATTGAAGAATGCGCCGACGATGATTTCCTCGCTGTGAAACGAAGGCCCCGGACGGTTCTCATGCAGATTGTGTGAGCCAAAGCGCCCGCCCCTGTG
>CAXMRP010000156.1:0-12677 GCA_964196155.1 uncultured Polyangiaceae bacterium | reverse complement strand
GACAACGTGAGTGGTCTTGGCGCTGCCGTGTAGTACCTGTCCCATAGAGCCTCCCTGAGTGATGGAATATGGTTTAAACTGATTCCATCACTTCGCGGGACCAAACAACTAGGCCGGGTCGATCAGCTAGTCCGGGCCAGTCAGCTAGTCCGGGTATGAGCAAACTGGCCGTGCTCACGATAGCGGGCCAAGTAAGTCGGCAGGATAACCGCCATCGCCTTCGGCGAAAGACCAAGCCCGGCCAGCGTCCGCCCTTCGGCAAGCGCGCCGTCGGACACGATATTGTCGTGCCGGAGCATCCGCACCTGATCAGCGGTGAATGGCGGCTTGGGCAGGATCGATAATAGCCGACCAAGCGGCTGGGCGATTTCGAATGGCACGGAAAGCAGCGGGCGATGGCGCTCCGTCACCGCCATCATGGTCTCCATCAAGGTGCGCAGGCTCGCCACATCCGGCCCGCCCAGTTCGTAAGGCGCCCCGGCCTCGGCATTGCCGTTTATAGCCTCGCCGATGGCCGCTGCTACATCACCCACATAAACCGGCTGGAATCGTGTCTCACCGCCGATCAGCGGCAATGCTGGTGCAAACCGGGCAAGGTCGGCAAACCGGTTGAAGAAATCATCCTCCGGCCCGAAAATTATCGATGGCCGCATGATGACGGCGTCCGGGACCAATTCCGATACGGCGGCCTCACCCTCGCCCTTGGTGCGCATATAGTCGATATCGCTGGCGGCATCGGCGCCAATTGCCGAGACATGGACAAGATTGGAAATGCCGGCCAGTCGCGCCGCATCAGCAATTGCCCGTGGCCCGAAAGCTTGAACTGCATCAAATGTCTGCCGCCCGGACGGGTTCATGATGCCGACGCAGTTGACGACGCCGTCGGCGCCATCCACAGCCCGGTCAATTGACCAGCGATAGCGCAAATTGGCCTGAATCCCGGTGATTTGACCAACTTCGCCCAAGGGCTGCAAATAGCCTGCAAGGTCCGGTCGCCGAACCGCTACGCGAACCCGGTAGCCAGCCCGTGCCAGAACGCCAACCACGTGGCTGCCCAAAAATCCCGATCCGCCGAAGACCGTTATCAATGCTCCACCCGAATTGCCCGCCTTCATGTCTTGTCCGATCTGATTGCGCGAACGCAGCGCGCCGCCCTTGGATCCAGTCTTTTCACCAAAACGGCTCCGGCGGCAAGTCTCCTGCGCTGCTTCACCGCAACCGCGGCTCGTTTCATCAAAGCCGCTCGCGCACCGCCTCGTAGATCATCAGCCCGGTTGCCACTGCCAGATTGAGCGATTCGGCCCGTCCCGCCATCGGGATACGCACAAGCTGGTCGCAGGCCCTGGTCAGTTGTGGTGAAAGGCCCTTTTGTTCATTGCCCATGACAATCATTGCCGGATGGGGATAGACCACGTGCCGGAAATCAGCTTCGCCGCTCAGATGCGTGCCGATCAGCGGTGCTTCAGTCTTTTTTGCCTGTGCGACAAGCGTTTCCGTGGTCGCGGTGGCCACCGGCACGTGAAATATCGAACCCATGGTCGCCCGCACCGCTTCGGGCGAAAACGGATCGCAACATTGTCCGGCTAGAACAACGCCGGAGCCACCGGCAGCATCGATCGTACGGATAATGGTGCCCAGATTGCCCGGATCGCGGATTTCCTCCAGCACGATCCACAGACCGTGGTGTCCGACACCGGAAAGTTCCGCGTGACGCTGGCCAAAGACGCCGATCACCGATTGTGGATTGTCCCGGCGCGACAGGCGGGAAAGCACCGCCCGGCTGACTTCCAGCAAGAGCGCACCGCCAGTCTTGCAACGCGCTGCTGCTTCTTGAACGGAAGTATCCGCCATAGCATCGCTGGCGTAGATGAACGTTTCCACCGGCCAGTCAGCATCAAGCGCGTAGCGCACCAGTTGCAGGCCTTCGGCAGCAAACAGACCGGAACTGTCGCGGTGTTTCTTCTGCCCCAGCGCCCGGATATCCTTGACCAGCGGATTGGCGGCGCTGGTGACGGATTTGTGCCGCCCTGCCTGACGGGTATCGGCATGCCGGGCTTGCGGATTGGGGCGGGCAGGGCGCTTGCCTCCTGGCCGGTCGCTCATGTCGCCGGCCACCGGCAATAAAGCGACGTCGACAGCCGCCGGCCGCTGGTTTCCAGAAGCACCAGTTCGCCGGATTCCACATTGCCCTCAAACACATCGCTGACCAGTTCGTGAAACGCCAGAAACGAAGCCCGGATGGCATAGGCAGTGAGGATCAGGAAGCCATTGTCCGGATCGAGCAGCGTTCGGCACAATTTGAGCATTTCCGGCAAATCTTCGAAAAGCCGCCAGGTCTCGTTTTTCGGGCCGCGGCCCCATTTTGGTGGATCGAGCAGGATGCCGGTGTAGCGCCGCTCCCGCCGCACTTCGCGCGCCGCAAATTTCATCGCGTCATCGCATATCCAGCGCACCGGCTTGTCATCAAGGCCCGACAGAGCCTGGTTTTCCCGTGCCCAGGCAATCGCGGTTTTGGACGCATCCACGTGGGTCACTTTGGCGCCTGCATCAGCGGCGACAAGCGTGGCAACGCCCGTATAGCCAAACAGATTGAGCAGATTGGCGTCAGGCCCGGCAGCGGCAAGGCGCTCGTTCATAAACGGCCAGTGCGCCGCCTGTTCGGGAAAGACGCCGACATGGCGAAACGACGTGAAGCGGCAACCATAGCGAACCGGCCCGTGCCGGCAGGTCCAGGTGTCAGGCGTGCCGGGCTTGCGGTCCCACCGGCCAGCGCCTTCCTCGTCCGTCTTACCGGAAAAGATCGCATCGGCCGCATCCCACTCACCTTTCGACCGGCGCGGCGCCCAGATCGCCTGCTCGTCAGGCCGCACCAGGGTCAGGGCGCCAAAGCGCTCCAGCTTGCGGCCATGCCCGCTGTCCAGAAGCCGATAATCGTCAGCCCCTTCCGTTTCCAGGAATGACGGCGTGAAGGGAACGCGGTCAGCGCTCATGGTGCCAAAGCGGACCCGAGGCGCCGGATCAGCGCCGGATCCCCGGCAGCCATGAAATAGGGATTTTCAAATGGCCGCAGGCCCGGCTGCACTGCCTTGCCATAGCGCAAGGGATCGCCGGTCAGGGTGGTCACCTGACCGCCGGCGGCGCGCAGCACTGCGTCACCGGCCGCTGTGTCCCATTCCATGGTCGGCCCCAGACGCGGATAAAAATCCGCCTTGGCTTCGGCCACCAGACAAAATTTCAGCGATGAGCCGATTGACGTGCGCTCATTCGCGCCGGCCAGTTCCAGTGCGCGAATTGTTTCCGGCGTCAGATGCGAACGGCTGGCAACGGCAATCGGATGATCCGGTGCCGCGCGGGTGCGCAACGGTCGCCTGTCGGTAATGTTTTCATAGTCAGCAGAAAGTGTGCCCAGAAAACACTCATCGCCAGCTGCCGCAAAGATGCAGCCGCGGGCTGGGGCAATCACCACACCGGCCACCGGTTCGCCATCATCGATCAGGCCGACATTGACCGTAAACTCGCCATTGCGCCGGATGTATTCCTTCGTGCCATCAAGGGCATCGACAAGAAAAAACGACACGCCAATCGCCGGCGCTTCGCCTTTGGAACAGGATTCTTCGCCCACCACAGGGATGGCGGCAAAGCTTGCCGAAAGGGCGGCAACGATCGCCGCTTCGCCTTCTTCGTCAGCATCGCTCACCGGCGTTGCATCCGCCTTGGTCCGCACGCTGAAATCGGACTGGTAAATTCTCATCACCGCACGCGCACCCGACAGGGCGGCATCGATCATCGGATCCAGGATATCCGGGATGTTGCAGGACAAAGCCATCGCCGGGCTTTTAGCCACGTGTGGCCCGCCCGCCAAGATACAATATGGTTTGTTGGTGATTTCAGGCTTACGCTTGCGCCGGCGACTGGTTAAATAGGCACCAGAATTCGCACCATAATATGAGGATCCGCCATGGACATGACTGGCGAATATCGCATTCCCGCACCCCGCCAGAAAGTCTGGGACATGCTCAATGATGCAGACACGCTGCGCGTCTGCATTCCCGGCTGCGAGATGCTGGAGGAAAACGCCGAAGGCGATGGATTTACCGCCCGGGTGACCACCAAAATCGGCCCGGTCAAGGCAACCTTCAATGGAACGGTCACACTGTCCAATATTATTACCCCGGAAGGCTATACAATCTCCGGCGAAGGCAAGGGTGGCGTTGCCGGATTTGCCTCTGGCGGCGCCGATGTCAGTTTGGCCGAAGATGGTGCCGATACGGTGCTGACTTATTCTGCCAAAGCCAAGGTCGGCGGCAAACTGGCGCAACTGGGCTCGCGGCTGGTCGATTCAACTGCCCGCAAACTGGCCGATCAATTTTTTGCCAATTTTGCCGAACGGGCTGGTGGTGGGCCCGATGCCGCCACGGCCGGCGCTGATGAAGCGGGCGAGCCTGATCTGGCACACCGGGCCGCCGATGCCATAAGCGGCGGCGTTCATGCAGTGGAAGATGCTGTCGCTCACGTTGCCCACGATGTCAGCGATGCCGCGCACCACGCCGAAGAGGAACTGGAAAAGAAGGCGGCATCAAGTGTCTTGGGTGGACCCATCATGTGGGGACTTCTGGCGGTGGCCGCGGTGATCATTGTTCTGTGGATCGCCAGCTGAACGTCGCTGCCAACGCGAATGTCTGAGGCGCTTGCGCAAAAACCTAGCGCGGTCGGATATTTTCAGCATCCCGGACGGCGGCCTGCGCCTGCGCCAGCCGGGCATCGCGGTTGGCTTGCACCAGCTTGTCGCGAATATTGTGGCGAAAACCCAGTTCCATCGCTGCCCGCAGGTGGGGATGCCGGTCCAGCAACCGGTTGAGCCGCTCCGGATCAAAACCAAGATAGCGTACCGGACTTGCGGTTATCGCCGAGGCCGTTGCCGCTTCATCGGTGGCAAAGCTGACCTCACCGATAAAATCACCCGGCCCGCAAGCCGCAACTGTTGTACCGTCGGCATCGATATTGACGTGTCCGGCAGCGATAAAAATCAATTCCCGATTGATCGTGCCCTGTTCGGCAAGAAAGGTTCCAGCTGGTGCCTCCGACCAATGTCCCGTCCGGATCAGTTTGCGCGCATCAACCGGTGTGAGTTCGGGCACGGCAGCCAGATAAAACGCCTGCTCGTCGCGGGTGAATCGTATGCGCCAGTTTCGAAACGCCACCCATGCGAGTTGGATCAAATTGGCGCAGACCAGTGCGCTACCCCAGAAAATACCGGCCACATCGCCAAGCACGAAGGCGCTGTAAAAAATCATCAGCAGGCCCGAGGCGATCGCCAATCCCCGCAACAGCTTCAGATCGCCCATCAGCATGGAAAGCACCAGCAGGAACAGGACGAAATGTCCCAGATAAGCGACCGGTGCGATGACGGTATTGATTGCTGTGTCCATGGCCCGCCCCAGCGTTCAACCTCAGCGTTGAAATCGATCATTCCGGCAAAGCGGCCTGATGATCACTTTGCTATTGTGCGTCAGCGCCATACCTTTGTCCAAGTCCGTGCTGAAAACTCGAAACAAATGCGGACAAGAAACGTCCGATTGCACCGGGCAGGGTGGTCCCAACGAGGAGGAGCAGGATATGTCAGGGAAACTCAGGGAATTACTTTTGGCTGGACGGGCGCAATTTACCGGTCGGTCAATCGCGATTGCGCTACCTGTTCTTGCTACCCTGCTCTCGGGTGGGTCGTTTGCCCAGGAAGCCGCCGATGCGGTTTCGCCGGAAGCGGCAACCGGCAGCGCCATCATGCTCGCCGGACCCACCGTTCAGCCGGTTTCGGCGAAAAACTGGATGGTCGCTGCCGCCAATCCCCACGCCGCCCGGGCTGGCGCCGATATTCTGGAAGCGGGTGGTAGCGCCGCCGATGCCGCAATCGCTGTGCAATTGGTGCTCGGCCTTGTCGAACCACAATCGTCGGGTCTCGGGGGAGGCGCATTTCTTCTCTACTGGGACGCCACGACAGACAGTCTGATCACCCTGGATGGCCGCGAAACCACGCCGGCCGCTGCGACACCAAAGCTGTTTCAGAATGACAGCGGCGAACCGCTGAAATTTTTCGACGCCGTTGTCGGTGGCCGCTCGGTGGGTGTACCGGGAACGCCGCTGCTATTGTCCCACATGCACCGGCGCTGGGGTCGGTCCGCGTGGAGCAGCCTGTTTGAGCGCGCTATCGGTTTGGCACAGGATGGCTTTGCCGTCTCACCGCGTCTTGCTGGCCTGATCGCCCGGGACAAGGACCGTCTCGCACGACATCCGGCGACACAGGCCTATTTTTTTGGCACCGACGGTGAACCGCTCAGTGAGGGTGTGACGCTGCGCAATCCGGCCTATGCCGCGACACTACGCACGCTGGCCGCCGAAGGCACCGTGCCCTTCTATGCCGGACCGATAGCGGCAACGATCGTCAATACGGTGACCAACGCGCCGGGCAATCCCGGGCTTCTCTCACTCGCCGATCTGGCAAACTATCGAATCCATGAACGTCCGGCGGTTTGCGTTGAATATCGCGCCCACAATGTCTGCGGCATGGGGCCGCCTTCGTCCGGCGGCCTGACGGTCGGCCAGACGCTTGGCCTTCTGGCGCCGTTTGATCTAGCCGGCCTTGGCCCGGATTCCCCCGATGCCTGGCGGCTAATCGGTGATGCCTCGCGTCTCGCCTTTGCCGATCGCGGCCGCTACATGGCCGATTCCGATTTCGTGCCGATGCCAACTGCCGGTCTTGTCAGTCGCAGATATCTGGATGAGCGGGCAGCCCCGCTCGGCGAAGGCAAACGGCTGGAGACGGTCGCGCCCGGCACGCCGGAATGGGATCATGCGCTCAATCTGGCCGATGACGAAGCCATTGAATTGCCGTCCACCAGCCATTTCGTCATCGTTGATGGGGCCGGCAATATTGCGTCCATGACAACGACCATCGAAAACGGCTTCGGCTCCCGGCTGATGGCTGCCGGATTTTTGTTGAACAACGAATTGACCGATTTCTCCTTCCGCTCCCATCGCGACGGCGTGCCCATCGCCAATCGCGTCGAACCGGGCAAGCGCCCGCGCTCGTCCATGGCGCCGACAATCGTGTTTCGCGATGGCGCCCCGGTGCTGGCGGTCGGCTCGCCCGGCGGCAGCCGGATCATCGGCTATGTCGCCAAGACGCTTGTCGCCATTATCGACTGGAATATGAACATTCAGGATGCGATCAATCTGCCCCATCTGGTCAACCGCTTCGGTACATACGATCTGGAAAAGGGCACTGCGGCCGAGAATTTTGGGCCGCCGCTGGAAGCTCTTGGCTACAAGATCAATGCCCGCGCGCTGACGTCGGGCCTTCATGCCATATCAATCGGGCCAGATGGCTTGCTTGGCGGGGCCGATCCGCGCCGTGAGGGCGTGGCTATCGGTCGCTGACAATCCGTTGGGTTTCTGGTGCAGTATCGCGTCGTTCACCGAAAGTTTGCTTGATTGCTGGCCGTGGCGCCGCCAATCAGTCAGCAACAGGGAGAATTGACATGCGACGCACGATCTTTGCCGCTTTTTCCGCATTGATTGGGTTTGCCGGACTGGCTCAGGCCGGGTCACCCGATCCGTCCAACTGGCAGGCGCTCACCGCTGAAGCGAAAGGCCAGAAAGTCTATTTTCACGCCTGGGGCGGCGAGCCGCGCATTAACGACTATATCGCCTGGGCTGGCCGGACCGTGAAAGAACGCTATGGCGTTGATCTGGTCCACGTGAAAGTCACCGATACCGCTGGCGTTGTCTCCAAAATTCTGGCCGAAAAGGCCGCCGGCCGCGACGACGGTGGCTCGGTCGATCTGGTCTGGATCAACGGCGAAAATTTTGTGTCACTGAAGAACGCCGGCATGCTTCTGGAGCGCCCGTGGGCCATAAAATTGCCGAGCTACGCCTATGTCGATGTGGCCGGCAAGCCGACCGTTCTCACCGATTTCACAGTACCGGTCGATGGGCTGGAAGCGCCCTGGGGCATGGCCAAACTTGTCTTCTTCCACGACATGGCGGTTCTCGCCGATCCGCCCAAATCCATGGCGGCACTTTTGAAGTGGGCCAGGGCCAATCCGGGCCGGTTCACCTATCCCCAGCCACCTGATTTTGTTGGCTCCACATTTCTGAAGCAGGTGCTGTTTGAACTGACACCGGACAACGCATTGCTGGGAAAACCGGTCGATGACGCCACATTTGCTGCCGCCACGACGCCGCTGTTTGCCTATCTGGATGAATTGCGGCCGCTGCTGTGGCGCAAGGGACGTGCTTATCCGCAAAATTACGGGGCGATGCGCCAGCTTCTGGCCGACAGCGAGGTGGACATAACCTTCGCGTTTAATCCCTCCGATGCCTCCAGTGCCATCGCCAGTAATGAGTTACCGGACACGGTTCGCAGTTTCGTCTTTGACGGCGGAACTATCGGCAACAGCCATTTTGTCGCCATCCCCTTTAATGCAAATGCCAAGGCCGGGGCGATGGTCGTTGCCGATTTTCTGATGTCGCCGGAGGCCCAGGCCCGCAAGCAGGATCCCAATGTGTGGGGTGATCCAACAGTGCTCGATGTGGCTGGCCTGCCTGCCGCTGAGCGTGCAGTGTTTGACCGGCTTGAACTGGGCATCGCCACCCTGCCGCCGGAAAAACTGGGCAGGACACTGTTGGAGCCCCACGCCACCTGGCTGGCCAGGCTCGAAGTCGAATGGGCCCGGCGCTACGGCGTCAATCAGTAATTTTTGGGCACTCGCTTGGCCGGACGGGAAATGGCGCGCGTTCTGGCCCCGGTACCGAACAGACCGGGCTCACCGCTGCTTATTCTACTGCCGGTTCTGGCCTTTGCCCTGTTGATTGGCCCGGTGGTCGCCGGTCTTTTGGGCGCTGTACTGCCGGCACTGGGCTTTCTGCCGACGCTCGGTGGCACATCGCTGTCCCTTGCCGCATTTGAGGAGCTTTCGACCGAACCCGGCCTGTGGTGGTCGTGCTGGCTTAGCCTGTCGATCGGCCTTGTGACGACCATGATTTCGTTCCTGATCGTCATGGTGTTTGTCGCCGGCTGGCAAGGCACACGGGCGTTCGGGTTTGTTGAGCGGCTGGTGTCGCCGATGTTGTCCGTGCCCCACGCGGCAGCGGCCTTCGGTCTGGCATTTCTGATTGCCCCGTCCGGCGCGCTGATGCGGCTTGTCTCCCCTCATTTGACCGGTCTCACCCGCCCGCCCGATCTGTTGATCGTTAACGATCTGTGGGGTGTGTCGATGATGGCCGGCCTGGTCATCAAGGAAATCCCGTTCCTGATGCTGGTCACCCTTGCCGCATTGCCCCAGGCACGATCGCGGGAATTGTCGCGCGTCACAGCCGGACTTGGTTATGGCCGGTTGGCGGGCTTCACCCACGCCGTCATGCCGCTGCTTTACCGGCAGATCCGGCTGCCGGTTCTGGCGGTCCTTGCTTATGCCACTTCGGTTGTCGATGTCGCGATGATCCTCGGGCCAACCACACCGGCACCGCTGGCCGTGCGGGTATTACAGTGGCAATCCGATCCGGATTTGCATCGCCGGTTTGTCGCTGCCGCCGGCGCCGTGCTGCAACTGGGTGTTACCGCATTTGCGCTACTGATCTGGTTGACCGGCGAGCGCGTCATGGCCCGCCTGTGCCGGATTGCCGCGCCATCGGGTCATCGCTATGTCCGCGACCGGACGGGCCGCATTGCCGGCGCCGGCGCCATGATCCTGTCAGTGGCGATCATCGTAGCCGGCCTTGTGGTGCTGGCGGCCTGGTCGGCAGCCGGGCTATGGCGGTTTCCCGATGCCGCCCCGCTGTCATTTTCGCTGGCCAACTGGGCACGGGCGCTTCCGTCGCTCGTCGCCCCGTTGATCAATGCGCTGGCCATAGCCGCCGCTGCCAGCGGATTTGCAGTCATATTGGCGCTCGGCGCGCTGGAATATGAGGCGCGCGCCGGCAAGACGCCGACAATCCGCGCGCTGGTGGTGCTGTTTTTGCCGCTGCTGGTGCCGCAGATCGCCTTCCTGTTTGGCCTGGAAATCGTCTTTGCCCGGCTCGCCCTGACAGGCACGTTGGCGGCCATCGTTGTCGTGCATCTGGTCTTTGTGTTCCCTTACGTCCTGCTGTCGCTGGGCGATCCGTGGCGAAGCTGGGACCGGCGCTATGGCCATGTCACCCACGCCCTTGGCAAAAGCGACAACACGGTCTTCTGGCGGGTCCGCCTGCCGATGTTGACCCGGCCGGTGCTGACGGCGGCGGCGGTCGGCTTTGCCGTATCCATCGGCCTTTATTTGCCCACCTTGCTGGTCGGTGCCGGACGCTGGCCGACGATCACCACCGAAGCCGTTGCCCTTGCCGCCGGCGCTGACCGGCGTTTGATCGGCGTCACCGCCTTTATTCAGGCAATCCTGCCGTTTGCGGGCTTTGCTCTGGCATTGGCAATCCCGGCGGTGATGTTCCGCAACCGTGCACAGATGCGCCCGCAAGGTTAAGGTTCGGCCATGTCTGATCCGAATCGAACCGCAACCGGGCTTGCCTTGCGCGATATCACCATCATGCTCCGGCAAGCTCGATTGCTGACAATAGACGCCTGCGTTGCCCCCGGCGATGTGCTCACCGTCATGGGCGCGTCGGGATCGGGCAAATCAACGCTTTTGTCGTTCGTCGCTGGCTTTCTTGACCCGGTCTTTTTCGCAACCGGGTCGGTTCTTCTGGATGGCGTTGATCTGACAACCCTGCCGGCTGAACAGCGTCGGTTCGGCCTGCTGTTTCAGGATCCGCTGCTGTTTCCCCATCTTTCGGTCGGCGGCAATCTGCTGTTTGGCCTGTCGCCGGATATTCGCGGCCGGGCAGGCCGCCTTGCCGCTGTCATCGAGGCCCTCGCTGAAGTGGATTTAGTCGGCTTTGCTGATCGCGATCCGGCGACTTTGTCCGGTGGGCAGCGGGCGCGGGTGGCGCTAGTGCGCACCTTGTTATCGCGGCCCCGGGCGTTGCTTTTGGACGAGCCGTTTTCCAAACTGGATGTGTCGATGAAGCATCAGATCAGGACATTGGTCTTTGAGCGAGCCCGTGCACGCGGCTTGCCGGTATTGCTTGTCACGCATGATCCCGACGATGCCCGCGCCGCCGGCGGGCAAACAATCAATCTGTCGCCGCCATGTCCCTGATAGTCAACGTCGGGACTGAACACCTAGCCCGCGCGCCAGTGTCGGCCATCCAATGAAACGCCAAACTGCTCCGGATTGCGGGCATAGGCAGCAATGCCGACCAACGCCGGGCGTTCGGCAATAATGACGCTGGTGGCCATTGCCGCGACCACCTGATCGTGGGGCGCTTTATTTTCAAAAGCCTTCCGGAAGCCACCTTTTTCTAAAAACGGCAACAGTCGGGGTGCGATGCCGCCGCCGATGTAGACGCCGCCATTGGCCATGAACAGCAGCGCCAGATCGCCGGCAACCCGTCCGAGCAGGCGGCAGTAAAATTCAACCGTGCGCGCCGCCAGACCATCGTTGCCGCCAAGAGCGGCGTCGGT
Organism: uncultured Polyangiaceae bacterium; assembly: GCA_964196155.1. Lineage (GTDB taxonomy): Bacteria > Pseudomonadota > Alphaproteobacteria > Rhizobiales > Afifellaceae > CAXMRP01. The sequence goes on along the minus strand of CAXMRP010000156.1, from coordinate 1,126 downwards.
GACCGCGGCGGGGGTCTCAAGTACGGGTTCGACCGCCTCTTTTTCGCAAAAGGCACGGTGAAGGCACACCAGCCCGCGACCGGACAAAAGGGATTCCGCAGAGATGCGACCCATTTCAGGCTCAATAAACGGCCACAGGGCGAATTCTTCCGGTGTATCGGGTCCAAGCGAAATATGACCGCCTTCACCCGGCACCGGCACCCACAGGCCATTAGCATAGACCAGCCCCGCCGTTCCCAGCCCCGTGCCCGGACCAACCACGATCCGCGCTGCAAACGGTTCATGCACGCCGCCACCGATCGGGTGCAGGTCCGGTCCGCTCAACGTGGCTAGCGCCAGCGCCAGTGCCTCGAAATCGTTGAGAAGGAAAACATCGCTGATGTCCAGAGCCGCCATGACTGCCCGTGGTTGCACAACCCAGTGCGCATTGGTCAGATCGACTTCTTCGCCATCGATCGGCGCTGCCAGCGCGATGATCGCTGTGCGCGGCCTGATATCGGCTTGGGACAGAACCGACGCGGCGATCGCCGACTGGATATCGGGATAGTCGGCCGTGCGCACCGGTTCGAAGGACATGATCTCGGCCTGCGGGTCGGCGAGGAAGGCAAACCGGGCATTCGTCCCGCCAATATCGCCGATCAGGATCGGATAGGGCAGTTGTTCGGTGGTGGTATTGGCCGGGGCGGGTTCTTGCGACATCGTTGTCTGACCGTGATAGCGATTGTGGACAAGCGCTGGCCGTTTGATACGGTTTTACATTCGCCGTCAATCTTCATCCCGATTTGCAGGCCCCGGGCTCGTCGCTTGTTCGCCGGCAAAGGCCACAAAGCAGGTGCAATGCGCCGCTGTCCGTGCCAGTTTGGCGGCAGACGGTGCCCGGTTGCCTAAACATGGCGCTGCAACAATTGATACAGAATCCAACGCGACAGGGAGAATAACGATGCGTTTGAATTGGCTGGCCGCCGCAGCGGCCATCATGTTTACCGGCCATGCGGCTGCCCAGGATGCCAAACCGGCACTGGTCTATGACCTTGGTGGCAAATTCGACAAGAGCTTCAACGAAGCCGCACACACCGGCGCGGAAATGTTCATGAAGGAATCCGGTATGAAATACCGCGATTTCGAG
>CAXMRP010000155.1:0-33086 GCA_964196155.1 uncultured Polyangiaceae bacterium | reverse complement strand
AATAGACATGATGTCCACCATTTGGTTTCAGGTGGACACATTAGATATCCACCATTTGTTACGATGGACACATTAGAACTCACTTGGAGCAATAAGTCGGTCGGTATTAATTGTCGGAAATACCGACCTTTTCCAGTTCATCAAAGATGAGGCGAACCTGTTTCTTCACTTCTGTCTCCGATGGGTAGACGTCGGATTCGCCAAACCAGTCAAACATCCAACGACCTACTTCAGCATTCGCGCCGTTCCCCTGCGGCAGACCCTCTTTGCTGACTTTGATAATCAGATGCCGCAACACGCCCTGCCAGTCGTGTTTATTTGCAGGTCCGCGCAAATTTCGGGGGGCCTTGTTCACCAAGTATTCGTGCTTGCCCTTGCTTGTCTCTACATATGACACGTCGCCGGTGTCGCTGATGATGGTTTGTTCGGGTTTGGTATCTTTCGCCATGTCATGCTCCCTGTGAGGCCAGCCGAGTTACGTTTGACGGTTCGATGCCGAATCGTGGTGCGCCTTTGCGTATTTCATCGGCGATATAGCCGCGCGACATGTGGCCATAGTGCAATTCAAGCATCCGCGTATCTTTGTGGCCGAGATTATCCGCGACAACCAAAAGCGGGACGCCGTTCATGACGGACAGGGAAGCCCATGTATGCCTCAGTTGGTGGAATCCAATCTGTGGAGCAATTCCGGCCCTACTGCATGCCGCTATCATTGGCCGGTTCTGATGACTTTTGCCCCATGCGGTGCCGTTGGCTTTTTGGAACAATAGCCCGTCACCGGGGCGACCTGCCGACAGTCTGTTGAAAATGTCGGCACCTTCTTCGGTCAGGACGACGTGGCGCCCCTCGCCGGTCTTTGACCGCTGCACATGGACCGTGCCGTTGTCTGGATTAAAGTCGGCGACCCGCATGCGGCCCAGTTCGCCATAACGACAACCTGTCTGAAGCGCGGCCTGAACCAGCGGACGGAAATCGGGATTGCAGGCGTTAATCAGCCGCTGGGCTTCGGCCACCGTCAGATAACGGACGCGCGGCTGTTCGACATTCTCGAATGGTTTGACGCGCCGCCACTCCAAATCGCTCAGCACCCTTCCTTCAGAGAATGCGTGGTTCAGCGCTGCCTTCAGGATTGTCAGGACGCGATTTGCGGAGTTCCGCCGTTTGCGAACAGCATCCTCGCTGTTATCGATTTCACCGTAGCGGGCAGCATCGCCCGACTTTGTCCTGATACGTGGCGGCGTAGCCGCAACATCGGTAAGCCATGACCTCATCCGCTTACTTGTCAGGTTTTCAACCTTGATGTTTCCAAGCTGTGGAATAATCAATGCCTCCGTACGATACCGGGTATCATCCGCGTCCTTGCCAGAAGCAGCCATCCATTGAAGATAGTCGTTGATTGCATCTTCAACGCAATATGGACCAGACCGTTGCTCAACCCTTCCGGCTTTCTCGCGCGCTCTGGAGAGGGCTTCTTTCTGCGCCTGCCAGTAGTCCATGATGATGACACCGTCGGCATCGTTAGTATCGTCGGCAGCGGCGACCGTCTTAACAACATAGGTTCCCGGCCCGCCGCCCTCGGCTTCTTTATATAAGCGGATGACCCATTTTCCTGCGCCCTTGTTTTTGCGATATCCAAGATGCACTCCCGGCCCAATTGACTGGTAATGCGGCTTCGCCTGCCGCGCCAATTTGCCCCGCGCCGTCTTCGTTTCCAAGTCTGCGTTTCTGACCCGCTTAGCCATGGCTTCCACCTTTTGTCCAATAATGTCCAATATACGGGTGTGGACAGGCAAATGCAAGTGTGGACTGGTGTGGGTGATATTGTTACATATCAACGGGTTATATGCACTCTGCCGGACATCTGTGGACACTAAAATGTCCCTTTCACGGCGGAAACAGGGGTTCGATTCCCCTAGGGCGCGCCATTTTTTTGAAATGTTCGGTCGATTTTTCAAAAAAGAGAGTTCGAACCTGGTTCGAACCGGCACCGTTTTCTCGCGCAATTTGATTTCCCCGATTATTCACATTTACATCCCCAATTTGGTGCGGCGTGCCTGCAATGGTATGTCTCGTTTGGACGCAAGGGGACTCACATGATTGCGCGCGCATTGATCGCGGCTGCCGGCTTCGCTCTGGTTTGCCAGCCGGTTTTCGCAGCCAGCAATGCCGGGACGGCCGTATCGGTGACCACAATTTCGACGGTCAGCGGAAAACGCGGCAAGCAGGTTCTCGCCCGGGGAATGGAGGTTGTGCGCGGTGATACCGTGATCACCAACCGCAGCGGCCTGGCCCAGTTCGAGTTTGAAGACGGCACCCGTATCGTTGTCGGTCCCAACTCCAAGCTCCTGATCGAGCAATATCTTTTGGGCAATGACGGCAAGGCAAAGAAATTTACAGTCAATGCAATCAGCGGCACATTCCGTTTTTTGAGCGGCAACAGCCCGAAGCGGGCCTATGCGATCAAGACCCCGACAGCGACACTGGGTATTCGCGGTACAAAGTTTGACCTGACCGTCGATCTTGACGGCCACACCGATGTTCTCCTTTACGAAGGCGCGGCACGGCTGTGCGGACCCGACCGCCGGTGCGTCGAACTGGAAAATTCGTGCGAACTGGGCACTACCAATCGCAATCGCCGAACCCGCATTGTCGAAGACAGCGCCGATCAGGCGACGGCAATCCGCAAACGCTTCCCCTATGCCCGGCGCCAGCGGGCGCTGATGCGCGCTTTCCAGGTCGACACCCGCTCGTGCAGCCAGACCCGGCGCGCCCAAATCCGTGACGAAAAACAGCGCACACGAAATGTCGCCAGTCTGCCTCGGCAACAGCCGCCGCCCGGTACCCCGCCAGTCGGGCCCCCGTCCGAACCGCCATCAGAACCGCCGGCATCTGACATTGGCAATCCGGGAAATGGCGGCTCCATGGGTAATGCCGGGCCAGATCCGGGCGGATCAAAGGGCGATCCGGGTGTCGGAAACAGCGACAATAACGGCAACAATGGAAACAACGGCAATGGTGGCAATAACGGCAACGGTCAGAACAACAACTGACTGCCAGACCCGCCGGCAACCGCCGCTGGTTCCAATCCAAAGTTAAATTTGCAAAACGCCCGCGTGTTAATACCGGTCACCGACAACCGCTGCATCGAAATGGGCAATTGCGGGCGCGCCGAGCCACCCCAGTGGTCGATATCGAGTACTGGCCACATGAACCGACTTGCCCTTGCCTTGCAGCAACAAATCAGCCTGCGGCGTATCCGTCGGGCCACTTATCCAGATATCAGCGTGACCGAACACCCAAACGGCGGACCAGTTCGATGGCGATGAGTGCGCCCGCAGGCCACAGGACCCATGGGTAGCCCGACCAGGTGATGAGGTTGATCACGACCAGTCCGCCGACAATCACGGCGCCGCGCGCAAATTGGAGATTAAACCAGCCGCGCACGAACAGGGGCGCCGCCTTCAGCGCCACAAGCGCCGCCATTGCGAACCCTGGCCAATGCGCCCAAAATAGCCCACCGGTGAACAAATCAATGACCAACAGGACGGCCCAAATAATGCCGAAGAATTTGGCGTGGCGGATAACCTGCTCTTTCAGATCGCCCGGTTCCAGCGGAACGCTATCTGCTGGTTGTGGTGAATGGACCCTGTGCACACGCAGCTTTTCCTTGCCTGTCTTGCGCTGTTTGTCGCCACGCGAGACGCGATACACCGGCACGTCCTCGGAAAAGTTTTTCGGGCGTTTTTCACCCAGATAATCAAACCCGACCGAGAGTTTGGCGTGAACCTGATCGTAAACCTGTTGAGAGATCAAAATACCGCCGGCCTCGGCCATTGTCTCAAGTCGTGCCGCCAGATTGACCCCCTCGCCTAACAGATCGTCGCCGTCGACCATCACGTCACCCAGATGGATGCCAATCCTGAAGCGTAGTGCCCCGTTTTTGTCTTTGCTGCGGCTGCCAAGTTCTTGCTGCACTTCGATCGCGCACTGGACGGCTTCGACGACAGAGGGGAACTCTGCGATCAGCCCGTCGCCCGCAGTGTTGGCGATACGGCCGTGGTGTCGGTCGATGAATTTGGAAAAGATGTCGCGCGCGTCGTGCAATGCACCAAATGTGCGTACTTCATCTGCTTCCATCACGCGGCTGTAGCCAACAGCATCCGCCGCCAGGATCGTCGTCAATTTTCGTTGCACTTCGGGGGGCATGGCAACCTCACCTCCTTGCGAGACCGATCAAGGATGACCGATGCGTTGCAGAGGATCAACCGTCCACTACCGGCCACAGATTCCAGTGGCCCGCCAGGGCACCCAGTACTGCGAGTATCCGTCCTGACCGCTAATACCGGTCACCGGCAACCGCAGCATCGATAATGCGCAATTGCGGGCGCGCCGAGCCACCCCAGTGGTCGATATCGATCGTACCGGCCACATGGATGGTCTTGCCCTTGCCTTGCAGCAACAGGTCACCCAGCGGACCGTCCGTCGCCCGAAAGGCTATGGCTTTCAACGCCTTGCCGGCGCCCGATGACAGGCCGACGCGAACATGGTTTTGGCCGACCGTATCGGAATAGGTGATGCGATGGGCCGGAAACGCAAACACCGGCTGCGGATTGCCGGTGCCAAACGGCCCGGCCCGCTCCAGTTCGCCGATTAAATCCACATTGGCGCCGTTTGCCGTCAGCGCCCCGTCGATTTTCAGCGCCCGCCCGGCAATCGCCGCGCGCGCACCTTCCCCAAGTCGCGCCTCCAGAAAGGCCCGCAATGCGCCAAGCTGGACCCGCGCCACGGTCAGGCCGGCGGCCATGGCGTGACCCCCGCCTTTGAGTAAAATACCCTCATCAACCGCCGCACGGACCGCGGCGCCGATATCCACTCCGTGAACCGAGCGCCCTGAGCCGGTACCGGTCTCACCATCAAGGCTGATGGCAAAGGCCGGCCGGTGAAACCGATCCTTGATCCGCGACGCAACCAGACCAACGATACCCGGGTGCCAGCCGTCCCGCGCCAGCACCAGAACCGGCGGCCCCTCGCCGCCATCGCATTCGGCGTCGGCCTCCGTCGCCGCATCGTCGACCGCCGCAATTTCGATTGCCTGCCGTTCCCGGTTCAGGTTTTCCAGTGTTTCGGCAAGTTTTGCCGCTTCCTCGTCATCGGTGGCGGTCAACAGCCGTACGCCGAGCGTCGCCTCGCCAATACGCCCACCGGCATTGATCCGCGGACCGATGGCAAATCCAAGTTGGCCGGCATCCAGCGGCCCCTTGAGCCGGGATACCACCCCAAGCGCCCGGATACCCGGACGCGGCCGATGCCGCATCGCCACCAGTCCCTTGGTCACAATCGCCCGGTTGAGACCAATCAGCGGCACCACATCGCAAACGGTGCCCAGCGCCACAAGATCGAGCAGTTCCAGAAGGTTCGGCAAAGCCTCCGCATCGTGGCCACCGGCACGCAGCGCCCGCACCAGGCCGGCCAGCACCAAAAACGACACGCCCACAGCGGCCAGATAGCCAAGCCCGGACACATCGTCCTGCCGGTTGGGATTGACCAGTGCCACGGCCGGCGGCAGATCGACCCCGGTCTGGTGATGGTCAACCACGATCACATCAACACCGCGTTTTTGCGCCACTGCCAGCGCATCGTGGCTCGCCGTTCCGCAGTCGACAGTCAGGATCAGTTGCGCGCCCGCGTCAATCAGCCGGCCGATGGCCGGACCGTTTGGCCCGTAGCCTTCCACAATCCGGTCGGGAATATGGACCGTCACCGGACAGCCAAGATCGCCGAGCACTATCTGGAACAGGGCCGCCGAAGTCGCGCCATCCACATCATAATCACCGAAAATCGCCACATGCTCGCCCGCCGCGACCGCCTTCACCAACCGCTCGACCGCTGTGTCGAGGTCGCTCAGCACCGAGGGATCCGGCATGTCATCGCGCAAGGACGGATTTAGATGGCGCTCGGCCGTATCCACGGTCACCCCGCGTCCGGCAAGGACCCGCCCGATCAGCTCCGGCTGGCCAAGGCGCTGGCCAATCGCCGTTGCCATCGCCTCCTGCCCCGGATCGAGCCGATGCCGCCAGGCCCGGCCGGTTATCGACTGCTCAACCCCCAGAAAGGGCCGGTCATCGACAGGAGCGCGGTCAGTCAGGGCCATGGAACGAGAAAATCACACATCCAGCTTTTAGTCGATAAAGCCGAATTTTTCGGTGATCTTGTGGGTCGCCTTCACCCAGCGTTGGGTGCCGGTATAAGAGCGCGTGACAATCGAATGGGTGGTCGCGATGCCGCGATGAAACCGCACCCCGCTCAGCATATTTCCATCGGTAACGCCGGTTGCCGCAAACAGCACATCGCCCTTGGCCATGTCCTCGGCGCTATAAACCCGGCCCGGATCGCTGATTCCCATCCGCTCCGTGCGTGCCAGTTTTTCCTTGGTGTCAACGATCAGCCGGCCCACCATCTGGCCGCCGATGCAGCGCAGCGCCGCCGCCGCCAATACGCCTTCCGGCGCCCCGCCGGTGCCCATATAGACATCGATCCCCGTTTCATCGGGATCGGTGGTGTGGATGATGCCGGCAACATCGCCATCGCCGATCAGGCGGATCGCAGCGCCCGTCGCCCGCACCGCGTCAATCAGTTTGTGATGGCGGGGCCGGTCCAGAATACACACCCGCACATCCCGCGGCCGCACGCCACGATGCTCGGCAATCCGGCTGATCATCTCCTCGGGAGGCAAGTCGAGATCGAGGAAATCTGCCGGATATCCGCCGCCAACCGCGATTTTCTCCATGTAGACATCGGGTGCATTCAACAACCCGCCGCGATGGGTCATCGCCAGCACGGCCAGCGAATTGGGCAGGTTTTTGGCGCAGATCGTCGTTCCCTCCAGCGGGTCCAGCGCGATATCCACTTGCGGCCCATCGCCGGAGCCGACCTTCTCGCCAATATACAGCATCGGCGCTTCATCCCGCTCGCCCTCGCCAATGACAATGCGGCCCTCAACGTCCAGCCGGTTCAGTTCGTTGCGCATGGCATCGACCGCCGCCTGATCGGCGAGAATCTCATCGCCCCTGCCCCGCACCATGGCGGCGGCGACAGCGGCCCGTTCGGTTACCCGGACAATTTCCAGCGTGAGGCGGCGATCCATGGCGATGGATTGCAAATCGACCGCAGCTTCCCTGGATTTGGCTTTGGCTGGCATTGTCACTCCTTCAGACCGATCGGCGAATGGTTCGGCGCGGCTGCGGTTGCCGCAGGGTATGTGGATTAATGGCGCTCGATACGGATCATTTGCGGCCTTCCCGCGACCACGCCCTCGTTGACGATCCGCTCCAGCGCGTCGCGGACCGCAAGTTCGGTCGTGTCGTGGGTGATGATTGTCACGGTGCGAAAACTGGTTTCGGCCTGATCGCCAGCCAAGCGAGATCGCCCCTCGCGTTGGACGATCGATTCAAGCGATATGCCCGCGTCGGCCATGTAGGTGGCGATCGTGGCAAATCCGCCGGGACGGTCCGGCACGTGCAAACGCAGATAGTAGCCGCCCTGATGCGCCCGCATCCGCGCCCGCTGATAGGGCACAAGGCTGGCAGCGGGCCGGCCGAGCGGAAACCCGGTTGCCCCACGGCCAATATCAACCAGATCGCCGACCACCGCCGATGCAGTCGCTTCACCGCCGGCGCCCGGCCCCGAAAGCACAATCGAACCAACAAAATCACCATCGACCGCCACCGCATTGGTAACCCCGCTGATGCGGGCAATCTGGCTGTCTTTCGGCACCATTGTCGGATGCACCCGCTGTTCGATGCCGGTGTCGGTCATCTGTGCAACGCCCAGAAGCCGAATGCGGTATCCCAGTTGCTCTGCCGCGGCGATGTCCTCCGGCTCAATCGACGAAATCCCCTCAATAAAGATCTCGTCCTTGGCAATTTGCGTGCCGAAGGCAAGGCACGTCAGGATCACCAGCTTGTGCGCGGTATCGATCCCCTCGACATCGAAGGTCGGATCGGCCTCTGCATACCCGAGTTCCTGCGCGCTCTTCAGGCAGTCGGCAAAGGTCGATCCCTCGCTCTCCATTTGCGAGAGGATATAATTGCAGGTCCCGTTCAAAATGCCATAGACCCGGCTGATCGCGTTACCGGCCAGGGATTCGCGAAGTGCTTTCACGATCGGGATGCCACCGGCAACCGCCGCTTCAAAATTCAGCGCCACACCGGATGCCTCGGCAAGCTCAGCCAACGCTGCGCCATGGCCAGCCAGCATCGCCTTGTTGGCAGTGACAACATGATGGCCGCACGACAGCGCTGCCTGGCTGGATTCCAGCGCAATGCCGCCTTCCCCGCCAATCAGCTCGACAAAGACATCGATTTCGCCCGATCGCACCATTGTTACCGGATCATCGAACCAGGTCACGGTTTCGGTTGAAAAACCCCGGTCGCGGTTGCGGTCCCTGGCACAAACGGCGGCCAGACGGATCGCCCGCCCGGCTCGTTGTGAAATCAGTGCTTCATTGCCCTGGATCATCCGCACGACAGCGCCGCCGACAACCCCCAAACCGGCTATGCCGATCCGAAGCGGATCACGATTGTCCATGATAATCGTCCAAACTGAACCGGAGCGGCATCCCGATCTGGATTGGTCTGCCGATCGAACCCGGTTGCGGAAATAAAGGCTGTGGTTCCCGGTCGGAGGTTCCCAGTCGGTGGATTTATCCCGATGCGCTTATCGGCAGGACGTTGTGCAATGTTTCATCAGCGGTTGCAAGAAACCGCCGGATATTGCGCGCCGCTTGCCGGATCCGCTGCTCGTTTTCCACAAGCGCTATCCGCACATAGCCCTCGCCATGCTCGCCAAAACCGATCCCCGGCGCCACCGCGACTTCGGCCTTCTCCACCAGTAGCTTGGAAAAGCCCAAAGACCCAAGTGAGGAAAACCGTTCCGGCACCGGCGCCCAGGCAAACATCGTGGCCGGTGGCTTGGGCACCGGCCAGCCGGCCCGCCCGAAGGAATCGACCAACGCGTCGCGCCGGTTGCCATAGGTTTCGCGCATGTCGTCGATACACCCGTCCGGCCCGTTGAGCGCCGCCGCCGCCGCCACCTGGATCGGCGTGAACGCCCCATAATCGAGATAGGATTTGACCCGCGCCAGCGCCGCAATCAACCGTTCATTGCCAACCGCAAATCCCATCCGCCAGCCAGGCATGGAAAATGTCTTCGACATGGAGGTGAATTCCGCTGCCACATCCATGGCGCCCGGAACCTGCAGGATTGACGGCGGCGGCGCCATTTCCTTGAAATAGACTTCCGCATAGGCCAGATCCGACAGCACATAAATCTCGTTCTTGCGGGCAAAATCGACCACGTCCCGGTAAAAATCGAGATCGGCGATCGCCGCCGACGGATTGGACGGATAGCACAACACCACCGCGATCGGCTTGGGGATGGAATGGTGGACGGCCCGCTCCAGCGCATGAAAAAATTCCGGTCCGGGCTCGCCCGGCACATGGCGGATCGACCCGCCGGCCATCAAAAAGCCGAAAGCGTGGATCGGATAACTCGGATTGGGCACCAGAACCACATCGCCCGGCGCGGTGATCGCCTGCGCCATGTTGGCAAAGCCTTCCTTCGACCCGAGCGTGGCGACAACCTGTGTGTTGGGATCGAGTTTGACCCCGAAACGGCGGTCATAATAGGCCGCCTGCGCCCGGCGCAGACCGGGAATGCCCCGGGACGCCGAATAGCGATGGGCCCGCGGATTGGCGACCGTTTCAACCATCTTGTCGACGATATGTTTGGGGGTTGGCAGGTCCGGATTGCCCATGCCCAGATCAATGATATCTGCGCCATCGGCGCGCGCGGCTGCCTTGATCCGGTTGACTTCCTCAAACACGTATGGCGGCAAGCGTCGGGTTTTGTGAAAGGCGTCCATATCGTGATTTTCCAGATGCCGATCCATGCGGCGCAGTTTACAGGGCGATTGTGGCGGTAGCCCGCCAAGTCCTCAAACAGTCAATTACGCTGGTCGCACTATTATCGAACGAAAGCGTCATCCAACCTGAAAATCTTAACCCGACCAAACTGCCAATCGGTTAAGCCGCCTGGCCCGGCGCGGCGGGCATTCTATTCGGCAGCATTGCCTTCGGTGGCAATTTCCGCCGCCGTATCCTGTGCGTGGGTCTGGCCGAGCCGCCACAGCAACAGCGCGCGGTTTTTGAATGCCTCGTTAGTTTCAGCATCCACAACGGCCTGCGCACCGGCATTTCCAAGATCCTCTTCGATCTTTTCAACTTCCGCCACGGACTTGATCTCGGGCGCTGAACTGGCAGGCGCGGCAAAGACATTGGGGAAATCCGACGCTTCATTCTGTTCGGCCGCAGCCGCCTTGGCCCGGATTTCGGCAACCGCCTGATCGCGGGCGGAATTGCCGGTATTTTGCGGTCCCACAACAACATTGGCTGGCGCCGGCGGCCGTGCTTTCGGCGACGCCTGGACGGCCATGGCCGCAACATCTTCGGGTTCAGCACCGCCAGCGACGGTAGCGGTCGGCTCGCTTGTCTGCCCGTCCGCCAATTCCTCCGCAACTTCGCCGGCCGCTTCGCCATCCACAGGTGCTGCTTCGCCCTCGGCAACCAGCGTCAGCGGATCGGCGGCCAATCCGGTTTGCGAACCCGATCCCACGCAGCCTGAAGCCAAAAGCGCAAGCACCGGTACTATGCCAATGATTCGTATCGTCATTCTCTTTTTCGCGCGCTCGGGTCTTGTGTAACGGTCCGGTTTTCACACATCTTCAATTTGAACTCAATCCGATGTTAATCGGGTGCACCCGGGCCATCGGCATTCGCGGACTATAAACGCCCTGCGTGATATAGGCATTTTTAGTCCGAATTTGATAATTCTGGCGCCAGAACGCAATATACGGTGCCACCGGATATCAGGGAAGTAACATGGCTGGCAGAAAAAATCCGTCACAAGACAATAAATCGAATTCTGAAAAACCGGAATCTGAAAAGCCGGATTCTGAAAAACCGGATTCTGAAAACGGTGCCGAGAGCCCGTTTGCCCAGTATGCGATCTCGGATGTCGAGAGTTTTTCGCGCAATCTTGCCAATGCCATCGAAGAAGGCGGCAAGGCGCTGTCGATGTATCTCAAACACCGGCAGGAAAGCGACGGCGGCGACGAGTCCCTGGCCGATCAATCCACCGAGGTGATCAAGACCATATCGGAAATCGGCGAATACTGGACATCCGATCCCTCCCGCACGATTGAGGCCCAGACCCGCCTGTTCGGCAGCTATCTGTCGATCTGGAATTCCTCCGTGCAAAAGGCCGCCGGTCACGATGAAGGGCCGGCAATTTCGCCACAGGCCCATGACAAACGGTTCAATGACGCCGAATGGTCGGATAACCCGATGTTCGACGCCCTGAAACAGGTTTATCTCGCCACCAGCGTGTGGGCGCGCGAACTGGTCGATCAGGCCGAAGGAATTGACGAGGCGACCCGCCAGAAGGCGCAGTTTTACGTCGACCAGATCAACAATGCGCTGTCGCCGACCAATTTTCCGGTCACAAATCCGGAGGTTCTGCGCGAAACCGCCGAAAGCAATGCCGAAAATCTGGCGCGCGGCATGCGGATGCTCGTCGAAGATATCGAGGCAGGCAAAGGCAGCCTGAAAATCCGCCAGACTGATCCGACCGCCTTCTCAATCGGTGAAAACATCGCCGTATCGCCCGGCAAGGTGATTGCCCGCAATGATATCTGCGAGATCATCCAGTATGCGCCGACCACCAAGACAGTGCTGGAACGCCCGCTGGTGATCGTGCCGCCGTGGATCAACAAGTTCTACATTCTCGATCTCAACAAGGAAAAAAGCTTCATCGCCTGGGCCGTTGCGCAGGGTCACACGGTATTTGTCGTGTCCTGGGTCAATCCCGATGAACATCAGGCCGACAAGGATTTTGAATCCTATATGCGCCAGGGCATCCTGTTCGCGCTGGACACGGCGCAAAAGGCAACCGGCAGCGACGAAATCAACACCATCGGCTACTGCGTCGGCGGCACCATGCTGGCGATTACCCTGGCCTATATGGCGGCAACCGGCGACGACCGCGTCAAGAGCGCGACATTTTTCGCCGCCCAACTGGATTTTGAACAAGCCGGCGACTTGAAAATCTTTACATCCCGGCAGGGCATTGAATTGGCCGAGAGAAAGATGGCCAGCGCCGGCTATCTGGAAAGCTCCCACATGGCGACGGCCTTCAACCTGATGCGCTCCAACGATCTCATCTGGCCCTATGTGGTGAACAATTATCTGAAGGGGAAAGAGCCGTTTCCCTTTGATTTGCTATACTGGAATTCCGATGCCACGCGCCTGCCGCGCGCCAATCATTCGTTTTATCTGCGCCAATGTTATCTGGAGAACCAGTTGACCGCCGGCAAAATGAAAATCGCCGGCAAGACGCTGAATCTGAAAAAAGTCAAGGTTCCGGTCTACTCTCTGGCAACCCGCGAGGACCACATCGCGCCAGCCAAATCGGTATTTCAGGGGATCAAGTTTCTCGGTGGCCCGGTACGGTTTGTCCTGGCTGGTTCGGGCCACATCGCCGGCGTCATCAATCCGCCGTCCCGCGAAAAATATCAGTTCTGGGCCAGCCCGAAGGACACGCAATCCGGCAAGAAGGCCGCCAAACCTGGGACAGCCAAAGGCAAGTCGGCCAAACAAAAATCCGATTCCGGTGATCTGGAGACGTGGATCGCCGCGGCGACTGTGACGCCGGGTTCCTGGTGGCCGGATTGGCAGGCCTGGATTGAGGCGCAGGACAAGACAAAGGTCAAAAAACGCACCCCCGGCGGCAAGGCGCTGAAGCCTCTGGGTGATGCGCCCGGCAGCTATGTCCTGGTTCAGGCCTGAACGAAAGATTTCCCTTCACAACGTTGTTCCCTTGCAACAACCCGCCCTGGTGGGCAATACCGTCGCCGGGGCAGAGCAAAACCAGATATCGATCGCCGCGCGATCCCGGAGAAATATGATGACCTTGCGAACAGACCTTCGCCGTATCGTGCCAAACAATGCAATCGCGGCCATGATTGCCGCCCCCATTGCCCTGATGACTGCCGGTATTGGTTCGGCATTCGCCGCCGACGCCGATGCGTTCGCCAACGCTCTCATCGCTGCAATGTCCGGTACCAATGGCACCACGGCCACGTTCGACAATGCCACCAATAGCGGCGGCGATATCCGGATCGAGGGCCTGACCATCGTTCCGCCCAATGACGACAACAAGATCCGGTTTTCCTCGCTTTTTGCGGTCAATGTTGACGAAAACGGCAATGGCGAGTTTTCAGCCGACCGGCTGGAATTTGTCGGCGGCACCATCAGCGGCGAGGCGTCCGGCACCATCGGCACGCTGACCGCCAGCGATGTGACGGTTCTGTCTGCGGCAACCATCGCGGCAGGTAATTTGCCCCAGGGCCTCATTTACAAGAGCGGCGAAGTCGCCGGCATATCGATCCAGCCCGAAGGCAAGCCCGGACCGATCACCATCGCCCGGATCACCATGGAAACCAAATCGGTGGTCGACAATGTGCCCCAGGACAGCACCGGGTCGATCGCGCAGATCACTATTCCGGCAAGCTACATGACCGGCGGTGCAGTTAGCGCGAAAAGCCTTGGCTACGAAAATGTCGTGCTGGATGCCCGTTGGGACGGCGCACGCGACCCGGCGACCAGTGTGCTGACATTGCGCGAGATTGCACTGGTCATGCGCGACGGCGGCGCCATCACCATATCCGGCGTGCTGGGAAATGTACCGGCAACCAGGGTCAACGAACCGCAGATGGCGATGGCGGCGTTGTCGCAACTCAACATTCAGTCGCTCAGCCTGCGCTATGACGATGATTCACTCGCCCGCCGCCTGATCGACAGTTCCGCTGAACGTCAGGGCATACCGGCCGAGCAATATGTCGGTCAGCTGTCCGCCGCCCTGCCGTTTTTCCTGACAGCGATCCGCAATCCGGGATTTCAGGCCGAAGTGGCCGAAGCAGTCGGCAGCTTTCTCAATGACCCGACGTCGCTGCTGATCAAACTTTCGCCCGAGACCCCGGTCAGCGGCGCCGAAATCATGGGGCTGGTCGGCACCGCACCGCAGACTTTGCCGGACCGGCTGAAGGCGACGATCAAAGCGGGTCAGTAAGCGATCGGGTTTGGCTAATGGGGCGAGCAGGCGTGGATAGCGCCCGCCCTACGCCTTTGGTGCCCTACGCCTTCGGTGCCCTATTCCTTCGGCGGCGGCGGTATCAGGCGCAGGTTGAGTTCGCGCAGCTGCTCGTTGGACACGTCAGATGGCGCGCCCATCATCAGGTCTTCGGCCTGCTGGTTCATCGGGAACATCACCACTTCGCGCAGGTTTTCCTCGCCGCATAACAGCATGACAATCCGGTCGATCCCCGGCGCAATGCCGCCGTGCGGCGGCGCGCCAAATTCCAGCGCCCGCAACATGCCGCCGAATTTCTCTTCCAGCACCGCCTCATCATAACCGGCGATCTGGAATGCCTTGCGCATGATATCGGGCCGGTGGTTCCGGATCGCGCCCGACGACAATTCAATTCCGTTGCACACAATGTCGTACTGGTAAGCCAGCACATCCAGCGGATCGCCCGCTTCCAGTGCCGCCATTTCGCCCTGCGGCATGGAAAACGGATTGTGAGAGAAGTCGACTTTCTTTGCTTCTTCGTCCCACTCGAACATCGGAAAATCGGTAATCCAGCAAAAGGCGAACTGGTCTTCGTCAATCAGGTCGAGATCTTCAGCGATCTTGGTGCGCGCCCGGCCGGTGAATTCGGCAAACTCGCGCGGCAGGCCGGCGGCGAAAAACACCGCATCGCCATCTTCAAGCCCAAACTCGACCCGCATGGTTTCAACAACTTCCGGCCCGAGATTTTTGGCAATCGGCCCGGCGCCCTCGCCATCGCGGAAGAAAATATAGCCCAGCCCCGGCTGGCCTTCCTTCTGCGCCCACGAATTCATCCGGTCGCAGAACGCCCGCGAGCCGCCGGTCTTGGCGGGAATCGCCCAGACCCGGCGCTGATCGGAATAATAGTCTTGCCGGTCATAGGCCTCGACTGCCTCGACGCTGTCATAGCCCTTGAGCATACCGGCGAAAATCCGAAATCCCGAATTGTAGAAATGCCGCGACACATCGGTGATCCTGATCGGATTGCGCAGGTCCGGCTTGTCGGTGCCATAGGTGCGCAGCGTATCCCACCAGGCAAGGCGCGCGAAGGTTTCGCTGACCGGCTTGCCATCGGCAAACTCGACAAACAGATCGCGCAGCACCGGCTCGATCGCGGCAAAAACATCTTCCTGGGTAACAAAGCTCATCTCGACATCGAGCTGATAGAATTCTCCCGGCGAGCGGTCGGCCCGCGCGTCCTCATCGCGAAAACACGGCGCAATCTGAAAATAGCGGTCAAAGCCGGCCATCATGATCAGCTGCTTGAACTGCTGTGGCGCCTGCGGCAGGGCGTAAAACTTGCCCGGATGCATCCGCGCCGGCACCAGGAAGTCGCGCGCGCCTTCCGGCGATGACGCCGTCAGCACCGGTGTCTGGAATTCAAAGAAGCCAGCGGCCCGCATCCGCTCCCGTATCGAGCCGATAATCGCCTGCCGCTTCATGATATTGCCGTGAATGCGCTCCCGGCGCAGGTCCAGAAAGCGGTATTTAAGCCGCGTTTCTTCCGGATAATCCTGATCGCCAAATACCGGCAGCGGCAGTTCCGGCGCTTGCGACAGCACCTCGATTTCGCCGGCAAACACTTCCACTTCGCCGGTCGGCAATTCGGCGTTGACCGTATCGGCGGTCCGCGCCTTTACCGCACCATCGATGCGCACGCACCATTCGGCCCGCAGCGTCTCGGCCATTGCAAACGCCGGCGAATCCGGATCGGCAACAATCTGCGTCATGCCATAATGGTCGCGAAGATCGATAAACAGAACGCCACCATGGTCACGGACCCGGTGTATCCAGCCCGAAAGACGGACGGTTTGATCGACATGCTCGGCGCGCAGCGCGCCGCAAGTGTGCGAACGATAAGTGTGCATGAATAAATACCGATGGAGTGCGGTGAAAGTCGCGCCGGTAAAGCACAGACCCGGGCACTCCTGTCAAGCTATTCGCGCCAGCCCGCCAGCACGCGCCTGCCTTGGCCAGCACACGCGACCCGTTCCGGCCAGCCGGGGCTGGCATGCGCAAATAGGACAACAGCCATTCCCTGATCGCGCGTGACAGCGGTCAGACTTTCGATTAGGGCGGAATAACCGGGACGGTCGTTTCCCTGCCCGCCCCCGCCCGATCCGCTGCCCGAATGCCCGGACCTGTTCATGACCCGCCTCGTCCCCCTGTTTCCACTGTTGATCGCTGCCGGCATCTTGCTCGCCGCCAACGGCATGATCGGCACATTGATTGCCCTGCGCGCCGATCAGGAAGGTTTCTCGCCGATTGCCATCGGCCTGGTCGGTGCAGCCTATTTCTGCGGCTTTTTGATCTCCTCCTGGATGTCACCGCGCCTGATTGCCACCGTCGGCCACATCCGCACCTTTGCCGGCCTCAGCGCCCTTGCCGCTGTCATCACGCTGGTTCTGGTCATGGTCGTCGATCCGCTGGCCTGGGCGGCAATCCGCGCGGTAATGGGGTTTTGCTTTGCCGGTCTCGCCACGACGATCGAAAGCTGGCTCAACGCCCGCTCCAGCAATGCCGACCGGGGCCGGGTGCTGGGCATATACCGGGTCATCGATCTGGCGTCGGTCACCGGCGGCCAGTTCCTGCTGCCACTGTTTCCGGTTGGCGGCTTTGAAATCTTCTCCATGGTGGCGATCCTGTTCTGCCTGTCGCTGGTGCCGGTGTGCCTGGCCGACCGCTCCCGCCCCAAGCCGCCGGAACGTTTCAAATTCGATATTCCAACGATCTGGAACATTTCGCCCCTCGCCTGCATGGGCTGTGTGGCCATCGGCCTGACCAACGGTGCGTTCCGGCTGATTGGGCCACTGTTTGCCATTGAATCGGGCCTTGGCGTCTCCGGCGTCGCCTTGTTCATATCCGCCGCCATTGTCGGTGCCGCCGTGTTCAACTTTCCCTTCGGCTGGTTTTCCGACCGCCACGGCCGCCGCGCCGGCATCATCATCGCCACAACCGGCGCCGTGGCGGCCGGCTTTTACCTCAGCCAGTTCGCCCGCACGCCGCTGGAAATATATAGCGGCACCTTTGTCTTTGGCGCCTTTGCCTTGCCGCTGTTTTCCCTGTCTGCCGCCCACGCCAATGATCAGGCCGATGAAGATTCCTACGTCGTCGTGGCCGCCGGCCTGAATTTCTTCTATTCTGCCGGCGCTATCGTCGGCCCGTTGGCGGCGGCAATCGTCATTGCACGCTTTGGCCCGGCATCGTTTTTCACCTATACCAGCATCGTCCACGGCACCCTTTTGGTGATCACGATCTATCGCTATTACGCCCGCAGCGTGCCCTCGGCCGGCCGCACGCGGTTCGTGTCGCTCCTGCGAACCTCGCCAGTGTTCTTCAAAATGGCCGGAAAATCGGTGGGCAACCGGCCTGCGCCAAGGCGACAGGGGCAGGACGAATCGTTATAGGTCTGTCATGAATGAAGAAAATCCCGATCTGCGAGTAATCACCGATACTGACGATCTGGCGAAATTCTGCGCCGATTGCGCTGCCGCACCGTTCGTTACCGTCGACACCGAGTTTTTGCGCGAAAATACCTTCTGGGCGCAATTGTGCCTGATCCAGATGGCGGTCGAGGGCGATGCCGCCATCATCGACCCGCTGGCCGATGGCCTTGATCTGGCGCCGTTTTACGCGCTGATGGCCGACACAGGTATCATCAAGGTCTTTCACGCCGCCCGTCAGGATATAGAAATTTTCGTCAAACAGTCCGGCGCGGTGCCGGCGCCGCTGTTCGATACCCAGGTCGCCGCCATGGTCTGCGGATTTGGCGATCAGATCAGCTATGACCAGCTTGTCGGCCGCATAACCGGCGAACGCGTCGACAAGACCTCACGCTTTACCGACTGGTCGCGCCGGCCCCTGTCCGCCCGGCAACTGGACTACGCCCTGTCCGACGTCACCTTTCTTCGCAATGTCTACACCCATCTTGATGCGATGCTGAAGGAACAGAACCGGCATCACTGGGTTGCCGAGGAAATGGCGTTGCTGGCCAGTGCCGATACCTACCGCACCCATCCTGAAGACGCCTGGCGACGCCTCAAAATGCGGGTGCGCAAGCCGCGCCAGCTGGCAGTCATGCAGGCGCTGGCCGCGTGGCGCGAGCGCGAGGCGCATAGCCGCGACACACCGCGCAACCGGGTGATCAAGGACGACGCGATCTATGAGATCGCCATGCAGCAGCCCGATGATCGCGAAGCCCTTGGCCGGCTTCGGGCTGTGCCGCGTGGTTTTGAACGCTCAAACATGGCCGTCGGCATTCTGGAAGCTATTGCCCGGGCGCAGGCGATACCCGATGCCGATTTGCCGACCATTCCCCGGCCGCGCTCGGCGCCCGAACATGCCGGCGCAACGGCTGAACTTTTAAAAGTGCTGCTGAAAATGGTCGCCGAAGACCATGGCGTCGCCACCCGCATCATCGCCACTGTCGATGATCTGGAAAAAATCGCCAGCGACGATGACGCCGATGTAACAGCCCTGAAAGGTTGGCGCCGGGAGTTGTTTGGTGAAAAGGCCCTTGCGGTCAAACAGGGGCGGCTGGCGCTGGCGATGACCGATGTTGGCGTTACCACGGTCGAACTGGCGCGATTCGCACAAGCTGCCGAATAAACGTAGCGCCGATTGCCTGCCCGGTTAGCCTTCAATCCGGATCAGCGCCGAATAACCGCCCAGCGCCGCCAGTTGGGTGAAGCGCGCCTCCAGCCGCCCGCCGGCCAGCGATGCCAGTTCATTGGGAAACTCCAGTTGCAGCATCTTGCCCTGCCGCCGGATTACCGTCTTCGGCAAGACTTCCGGTATCGTTGCGGAAATAAGGTAGGCAACACGGAATATCGCCGCCAGCGCCCGCGCCCGCTCCCGGTAACGCGGCGTTGCCAGTTCCTTCAGTCCGGCCCCCAGTTCCGCTTCCGACAGGCCCGAGTGGCGATAATAGGCCGCCAGCGCCAGAAACACCCGGCCCGGATGGTCAGTTCCGACAAATCCGGCATTGGCGATAATATTCAGGCTCTGCTCACCGCGATAATCGGGATGCGCCCGCCAGCCAATATCCGACAGGTGACACGCGGCAGCCCGCAGCCGCGCTTCTTCGGCCGTTTCCTCGATCCCCAGCGCCGCCATCGCCTGACCGGTCCATCCGATCAGTTCGCGCCCGTGGGCCGGCGAGCGCGAGCGCGAAAGCGATAGTTCCTCTACCGCGCACAACAGCGGATCGAGGCGCTTTTCCGCCTCCGGCAGCTTTTCGTACAAGAGCCCTTCCCGCAGGCCCAGCGCCGAGACGACGACCCCACTCGGCTTGCCGATCCGCAGCACTTCTGAAAGCACCAGCGCGCCATAGGGTAAAAGCGCTTTGCGCTGCCGCGACACCACCTGGATCGATGGCAAACTATCCACCGGGCCCTTGATCAGCTCTTTGAGGAAGTCGCGAAACTCGGCGCCATCGAGCCGGTAACCGTGCATGACATTGAGCGGATAGCCGGTCTGTTCGCGGTGCAGTTTGGCCAGCGACCGCCAGGTACCGCCAACCGCGTAAAATGTCCGTCCCTTCAGGCCCGGCAGGATGTCCGAGCCTTCCAGTTCATCGCGCACGATGGTCCGCGCCGCCTTGATCGAGCCCTCCGATCGCGCCTGCAGGGCCAGGCCACCAAGGCGGTAACTTTCGCACGCCCCCACATCGCGGCCGGAAATATCGCTGAGTTCCAGACTGCCCCCGCCCATATCGCCCGATACGCCATCGGCGTCCCGGATGCTGGCGATGGCGCCAAGTGCCGAATAGCGCGCTTCATCGCTACCGCTCAATACCTGCACCGGCGCACCGAAAATGTCGCGGACCTGTTCGAGAAATTGCGCCCCGTTGCCGGCTTCGCGAACCGCCGCCGTTGCCACCACCATTGTCTCGCAGACATTTATCTGGCGGCACAGCGCGGCAAAACGCTGCAACGCCGAAATCGCCAGTTCGATGGATTCTTCGGTCAGCAGACCGGTTTCGGCGACCCCCTTGCCCAGTCCGGCAAGGTATTTTTCATTGAAAAACGGTGTTGGCGAACGCGCCAGACGCTCATAGACCACCAGCCGCACCGAATTTGACCCGATATCGACAACAGCAACCGGGCGGGGCCGATCAGTCCCACCGCGCAGCGGGTCCGGCTGGCCAACAGCGCGCCCGGACACATCAGGCACGTTCGCGATCCGAAATGGCCTTCGGCGGCGATGATTTCAGCGACTTGCCGCGGCCCGACAGGCTCGGATTGGTCATGAAATAATGGTGGACATTGAAGGCTACCTCGCCGCGGCCACACACAATCCGACTGGAAGTCCCGTCAGCGGCGACGCTCCAGCTTTGCTGATTGTCCTTCATGTTCGCCACCATGATCTGGTCGAGAATCTGCATATGCACGGTCGGATTGTCGATTGGCACCATGGCTTCCACCCGCCGGTCAAGGTTGCGCGGCATCATATCCGCCGATCCGATATAGACCAGCGCATCCGACGAGGGCAGCCCCTGCCCGTTGCCAAAACACAAGATACGGCTGTGCTCCAGAAATCGGCCAACGATCGATTTGACGCGGATATTGTCCGACAAACCCGCCACCCCCGGCCGCAGGCAGCAAATGCCGCGAATGACCAGATCGATCGCCACCCCCGCCTGACTGGCATCGTAGAGCGCGTCGATGATATCGCCATCGACCAACGCATTGAGTTTCATCCATATCTGCCCGCTGCGCCCGGCCCGCACATGTGCGACTTCGGCGGCGATATGGTCAAGAATTCGCGGCTTCAGCGTGACCGGCGAAATCGCCATGCGGCGCACTTCTTCCGGTGGCGCATTGCCGGTGATGTAGTTGAAGATTCGCGCCACATCGGCGGCAATCACCGGGTCATCAGTGAAATAACTGAGATCGGTATAAATCCGCGCCGTCACCGGATGATAATTGCCCGTGCCGGTATGGATATAGGTCGCCAGCCCGTGGCTTTCGCGCCGGATGACCTGTGACAGCTTGGCGTGGGTTTTGAGTTCGACAAAACCATAGACGACCTGCACGCCAGCCCGCTCCAGATCCCGCGCCCAGCGGATATTGGCTTCCTCGTCGAACCGCGCTTTCAGTTCCACCAGCGCCGTCACCGATTTGCCGGCTTCAGCCGCTTCCACCAGCGCTTCGACGATCGGAGACTGGTTCGAGGTCCGGTAAAGTGTCTGCTTGATCGACACCACGTCCGGATCGGACGCGGCCTGCCGCAAGAATTGCACCACCACGTCGAACGATTCATACGGGTGATGGATCACCAGGTCTTTTTCGCGGATTGCCGAAAAACAATCGCCGCCATGTTCGCGAATGCGTTCGGGATAACGCGGCGTATAGGGCGGGAATTTCAACTCCGGCCGGTCCAGTTCGACCAGTTGTGCTAGATCCTTGATGCCCAGCATGCCGGGAATGATGTGCACATTGCCATCGCCGACATTGAGCGCATTCTGTACGATATCGCGCAACGCCTCGGGCATGTGCTTGTCGATTTCCAGCCGGATGGCCAGGCCGCGCCGGCGCCGTTTCAACGCCCGCTCGAACAGGCGAACAAGATCCTCCGCCTCCTCATCGATTTCCATTTCCGAATCGCGAATGACCCGGAAGGCGCCGGCGCCGACCACCTTGTAGCCCGGGAAAAGCCGGGGAACGAACACACCGATCACATCCTCAAGCGGGACGACTCTGATTTTTCGCCCATCGTCGCCGCCGGGCAGTCGTACAAACCGGTCCAGCGACACCGGGATCCGGATCAGCGCGATCATCGTGCGCTTGCCCTTGCCACGCAGGTTCAGCGCCAGCGAAAAGCCCAGATTGGGAATGAACGGAAACGGATGCGCCGGATCAATCGCCAGTGGCGTGAGGATCGGAAAAATCTCGTTCAGAAAATAGCCGTCCAGCCACTCCCGGTCTTCCTTGGTCAACTGGGTCAGGCGCTGAATTTGAATGTCCCGGGAACGCAAGGATCGTTTCAGGGACTTCAACTGCGATTGCTGGTCGGCCACCAGTCCACTGACCTTTTCATCGATCCGGATCAGTTGTTCTGCCGGCGTCAGGCCGTCAATCGACTGGATATCGATCCGCTCGCGCTCCTGGCCCTTCAGGCCGGCGACCCGCACCATGAAAAATTCGTCCAGATTGCTCGCCGAAATCGACAAAAACCGCAGCCGCTCCAACAGTGGATGTTCGGTATTGGCGGATTCTTCCAGAACCCGCCGATTGAATTCCAGCCAGGATATTTCGCGATTGATGAACCGGGAAGGACTGGTACGCAGTCGAGATTGCCTACCGGGTTTGTCCGCCAGGTTTGAACCGCCGCTTTGCGTATCCTCAATGTCGTTTTTTTTGTTCATGACGCCCAACACAGGTAATCAGCACACATTATCGAACACAAACCAAGCGAACAGATGCCCCGATACTATCCCAGGAGCATCCGAATTCGGGTACTCAGATGCCGCCACTGTCCGGCCCGGAATTGTCCATGTCTGTTAGCACACGGGCCGCTAGGGAACGATTAACAGGCCGCCCTTCCGAAAGCGCCAGCCGGTCGATCTGGTCAACGAATGTCGCCGCATCCTCAAGCGAACGGTTCATGTGCACGATCGCATAATCGACAATTGGCCGATTGACCGCAATTTGCCGGTCGCTGAACAGTTTGACCAGAACCTGGCGCAACAGATCATCGTCAGGAAGCGGTATGGTGACCGGCGTGGCAAACCGCAGCCGCGATCGCAGGTCATTCAGGCCAACCGTCCAGGCCGACGCTGGCTCCCGCGCCGCGATCAACAGGCTGCCGCCCGATTCCCGGACCAGATTGATGAGATGGAACAAATCCGCCTCGTCAAGCGTCGCCGGATCGATCCCGTCAATCGCCACATTGCCTGCGCGCCGCCCGTGGTTGCCTATCATTGCGGTCAATCCATCGGCCAAATCTTCAGGCCTGGCGATCACAGCGCCGCTTTGCTGCGCCCACATCGTCACAAGATGGGTTTTGCCCGATCCCGGCGGTCCTGACAGCACCGCCACCGGTCCCGGCCAGTCCGGCCAGGCGGCGATGAAATCGGCGGCACGCCGGTTGGCATCGGTAACAATATAGCTGTCAGCGCCCAATTCCGGCGCGTGCGGCAAACCGAGCGGTATCTGGGTGTTCGCACCTGATGCGGCCATGCTGTCGCTCATCCCTTGCCCGTTACGCCTTACCCGCTATGCCTTATCCGAACCGTCTTGATCACCGGACTGATCCGGCATCGGCAACGCCCTGGCTTGCCTGCCTGTGCGCCCGGAGTAAACGCCGCTGGCCAGATATCGCCCCAGAGCGAACCGCACAAGTACGCCGATTGCCGCCGTCGCCGGCACTGCCATCAACAGGCCGACAAACCCGAACAGCAGACCGAAGGCAAACAGCGCAAACATCAGCCACACCGGATGCACGCCAATGCTCGACCCGACCAGCTTGGGCTGCAGGATATTGCCCTCGAAAAACTGCCCGACGGCAAACACCCCGGCCACCGCCACGACCCAGATCCAGTCTGGCCAGAACTGCACCACCGCAATACCAACCGCGACGACAAGGCCCAGTATCGTACCGACATAGGGAATAAAACTGATGACCCCCGCCAACATGCCGATCAAAAGGCCAAAGTTGAGACCCACCACCGTCAGCCCGATGGCATAGAATGTACCAAGCAGCAGGCATACCGTGCCTTGGCCGCGGATGAACCCGGCCATCACCGTATCCACTTGCCGGGCGATGGTGCGAACCGTCTCGACATGATCGCGCGGCAACCAGCCATCGGCCGCCTTGATCATCCGGTCCCAGTCGTAAAGCAGATAAAACGCCACGACCGGTGTGACGACAAACAGGCTGACAATATTCAGCACTGCCTGCCCGCCGGCCCACAGCGACTTGAGCAAGGTGCCAACAAGGCCAGCCCCCTGCTGGACAAAACTGTCCACCGACGTCTGGACATCCTCCGCGCCGAGCAGGCGGCCAAGGCGGCTGTCGAACAGGCCACCCAACAGCACCTGCAAACGCGCCACATAGGACGGTAAATTTTCAGCAAAATCAGAGACCTGCGTCGCCAGCACCGGGATCAGCACCACCAGGAACAGCACAAACAGGATCACCGCCAGAAGCAGAATGCTGATCGTCGCCCAAAGCCGGGTCATGCCGATCCGCTCCAGCCGGTCGGCAACCGGGTCCATCACATAGGCCAGCGCCATGCCCATGATGAACGGCAGCAGGATCGACCGGAACAGCCACAGGAACGCCAGAAAAAAGATCAGCGCGATCAGCCAGAACGTCATTTGCCGTTGCAGTGTCATCATTCTGTCTCTTTGTCTGCCGCATCTGATGTTGTCTGGTCCGGCGCGGAAGCCTGCGCGGTTGCACTACCGCCCGCCGCCTCCGGTTCCGCCATATGCCGAAACCACTCAACCAGATAGGCGCCAGCCGAAACCACGGTCAGGACACCCGCCGCCACGATAGCCGGCCACAGCAAGGGTGCGATGCCGGTAAAGCCGGCCCGCACGCCCAGCGCCAGGCCGATCAGCACGATCTGCGCCGCCGTATTGGCCTTGGAGACCCAAAACGGCCGCATGGCAACCGGGTTGGACAACATCCACGACAAGATGACCGCACCGACAATCAGGATATCCCGGCTCACCGCCAGGACGATCAGCCAGGCCGGCAACACGCCCTTGAAGCCCAGCGCGACAAACACCGAGACCAACAGCGCCTTGTCGGCAATCGGATCAAGATAGGCGCCCAGATCGCTCGCCAGCGAAAAGCGCTTGGCGATAAATCCGTCGACTGCGTCGGAAACCCCGGCGATCACAAACAGGATCCCCGCCTCCAGATAGGCATTGCGAATAATCAACCAGACGATAACCGGCACGACCAGCAAACGGGCGATGGTGATAAAATTGGGTATCGTCAATCCGGATTTCCGCCACTGTTCGCGAACACCGGTCCGCTGTTACACGCGGCAACAGACAAAATGCGGGCAATCACCCCCGCCTGCCCGCCGCGCCGGTTCACTGTGTGCATAGACAAACGGCGCTTGCAATCCGCACGGTCCACCTATACCCGCTATCCCACAAACGCTCCACAAGCGGCTTTGCCCGGCGCACCGCCGCACGCTTCGGATCGAGCCCGCCCATGAGCACCACCGCCCAGAACCTGACCTACCGGATGAGCGGCGTTGACGTCGACGCCGGCAACCGGCTTGTGGAGCGAATCGCTCCGCTGGCCAGGGCCACCAGCCGGCCCGGCACCGTTTCCGGACTTGGCGGTTTCGGCGCGCTGTTTGATCCCGCTGCCGCCGGTTATACCGATCCGATACTGGTCTCGGCCACCGATGGCGTCGGCACCAAGTTGAAGATTGCCATCGACGCCGGCCACCATGACACGGTGGGCATCGATCTGGTCGCCATGTGTGTCAACGATCTGGTCGTTCAGGGCGCCGAGCCCTTGTTTTTCCTGGATTATTTCGCCGCCGGCGCCCTGTCGGTCGATCATGCCGCCGATGTCATTGCCGGCATTGCGCAAGGCTGCAAACAGGCCGGCGCGGCGCTGATCGGCGGCGAGACCGCTGAAATGCCGGGGCTGTATAAGGCCGGCGACTATGACCTGGCCGGTTTTGCAGTCGGCGCGGTCGAGCGTGAAAACATCCTGCCCCGGCGCGACATTGAGGGCGGCATCAAGGACGGCATCAAGGACAGTGACG
Source organism: uncultured Polyangiaceae bacterium (assembly GCA_964196155.1). Classification (GTDB taxonomy): domain Bacteria; phylum Pseudomonadota; class Alphaproteobacteria; order Rhizobiales; family Afifellaceae; genus CAXMRP01. The sequence goes on along the minus strand of CAXMRP010000155.1, from coordinate 7,120 downwards.
TGATTCTCGCACTGTCGTCCACCGGCCTGCATTCAAACGGCTTTTCACTGGTGCGCAAGATTGTCGAAAACCAGGGCCTTGCCCTCACCGAACCGGCGCCGTTTGCCAATTGCCCGCTGTCGGAGGCGCTGTTGGCCCCGACCCGCATTTATGTCCGCGCCTGTCTGACCGCCATACGCGACACCGGCGCGGTCAAGGCACTGGCCCACATCACCGGCGGCGGCATCACCGAAAACCTGCCCCGCATCCTGCCCGATCACTGTGCAGCGGAAGTTGAACTGTCCGCGCTCGACATGCCGGCCATCATGAAATGGCTCGCCCGCTCCGGTCCGGTGACTGCCGATGACATGCTGCGCACCTTCAATTGCGGTGCCGGCATGATCGTGATTGCCGCAAGCGACGAGGCAGACCGGATCGCCAGCGTCTTGCGTGAGCACGGCGAAACCGTTGCACCGGTCGGCACCATCCGGCGCCGCGAAGACGGACCGGCCGTGCGCTATACCGGCACCCTCGATCTCAGTTGATTCACCAGAATTGACGCCATGGCCCCGATCCCCACCGCGATCCTGATTTCCGGCCGCGGGTCCAATATGACGGCACTGCTCGACGCTGCGGAAGATCCGGCCTATCCGGCAAAAATCGCGCTGGTCCTGTCCAACAATCCCGATGCGCCCGGCCTGCAAACCGCAAAAACACGGGGGATCGCAACTGGTGTTGTCGATCACCGGTCCTTCCCAGACCGCGCCGCTTTCGATGCCGCGATTGACCGGACTTTGCGTGACGCTGGCATCGAACTGATCTGCCTGGCCGGTTTCATGCGGATACTGACAGCGAACATTGTCGCCGCCTGGCCGCGCCGCATTCTCAATATTCATCCCTCGCTGCTGCCGGCATTCAAGGGGCTGGATACCCACGCCCGCGCCATCGCTGCGAAGGCCGGGCAACATGGCGCCAGTGTCCACTTTGTCAGCGCCGAACTCGATGCCGGACCGGTTATCCTTCAGGAATCCCTGACAATCGCTGCCGACGATACGCCGCAATCGCTGGCATCAAGAGTTCTGAAAATCGAACACCGGCTCTACCCGCAGGCGCTGGCCAAAATTGCCGGCCAGTTGGCGGCGGACAAATAGCTCACACGCAGCTGGCAAGCGCCTCGCCATAGCGTGTCTTCAATGTCCGGCTCATCCGCCGGTCCGGATTGTAGCGGGCGATTTCCTGTTCGCTCATCGTCGAGATCACCGCCTCGGCGGTGCAGGCGCAAATCTTCACGACGCCGCCGGATTCGGCGCGTTTGGACCACTCTGCATAGACGCAGGAATCAAGTATCCGGGTGCGCACTTGTTCCTCGGTCATGTCTTGCGCCTGAACTGGTGCAATCAATCCGCACAGGCTCAAAAACACAGAAAAAACAAACCGGTACGAATAAACACGCATAACGAAATCTCCCAAGCCGGCGACACGTTATTGCCTTTGGCCAGCCAGTCAACCGGCTTTGAACATCGGCGCGAAGTTACCGGTTCGCGGTACCCGCCAGATAACCCTGCCGCGCCGCAATCCCGTTGCCGACTGCGATCCCGAGCAGAACCATCGCACCGGCCTGATGGCCGAGCGCCAGTGCGGTCGGCACCTGGCCAACAAGCGTGGCGATGCCCAGGGCCACCTGCACCAACACGGCAGCCACTAGCCACAGCACCCACCGCGCCGCGCCGGGATTGCCGCTGCGGCGCAACTGCACGGCGTGGAACAAGACCAGCAGAACAATCCCGTAGGCGACCATGCGATGGGCAAATTGCACGGTCAGCGCATTTTCAAACAGGTTCCGCCACACTGGCTCCATGGTCAGCAATCCGCCCGGAACAAGCCGGCCATCCATCAGCGGCCAGGAATTATAGGCCATCCCCGCATCCAGTCCGGCGACCAGGCCACCGGCAAAAATTTGCAGGAAAACCAGAGCGATAATCAGACCGGCAATCAGTCCGGCACTGGCGCGAACCGGCGATGCCACCTGCGGCGTTCGATCCCGTGGCCGTTCAAATGTCATGGCCACCGCGATCAACGAAGCAAAGATGACGCTTGCCAGCGTCAGATGCACCGCCAGCCGGTACTGGCTGACATCGACCCGGTCGACCAACCCGCTGGCCACCATCCACCAGCCGACCGCGCCCTGCAGCCCGCCAAGCAGCAGCAGGCCGCCCATCACCGGCACATGACGGCGGCGCAAATGGCCGGTGAGGAGAAACAGCGCAAACGGCAGGGCAAACGCCAAACCGATCAGGCGGCCGAGAAACCGGTGCCCCCACTCCCACCAGTAGATCGTCTTGAACTGGGCAAGGCTCATGCCGCGATTGACCAGCCGGTATTCAGGGATTGCCTTGTATTTGTCGAATTCGGCCGCCCATGTGGCTTCCGACAAGGGCGGCACGGCGCCGGTCACCGGCTTCCATTCGGTGATCGACAGGCCCGAATCCGTCAGCCGGGTTGCCCCGCCAACCAGCACCATCAGGACAACCAGTGCCACGATCCCGTAAAGCCAGAACCGCACAAGCGTCCCGTTTCCCCGAGCACGTTTCCCCACGCGATCACCGGCGTACCCGGCTCGCTCGTCCTCACCGGTTGTGGCGCCTGTCTCCCCATGCATGGCGCCCACATAAGCCGGCCCGTCCCCACAGGCAAGCAGACAGCGCCAATCGCGCATCGGGCGCTTTGCCGGTTGCGCAAGCCCGGCAATGCCCCTTGTTCTGAAACTGGTCGCGGTTTAGGTCGGCGCCATGAACACCCGCACCCGAAAACTGGTTGGCACGATCATTCTGGTCGCCTTTGTCTGCCTGTATGCCCTGATCGCCATGACGATTGCCGTGGCCAAACTACCGGACACATCCGCACTGGTGCAGCTGATCTTTTTTGTCATTGCCGGCCTGATCTGGGTGTTGCCGGCCGGACTGCTCATCCGCTGGATGGTCGGCCCGCGCTAATCTTCCACCGCTCTATCAGTTGCCCAGAACCGCTGAACGCATCCGCACCATGTCCCGCATCCGCCACAGACCCGGCGCCAGAAGCGGCCGATAGTATTTGGTCTTTTGATAATGCCCGTTGATCGATACCCGCGGCAGGCCGTGCCGGCTGCCGCTGCGCCCGATGCCGCCCGGCGCTGTCGTAAAAGAGCCGGCAAACCCGGCCTGACGCGCCAGCAGCGCTTCGCGCCGACCGGCGGCTGCCCGGTAGCCATAGGGAAATGCCAGAAACGCCGGCCGGGCGCCCAGTTCCCGTTCGATCCGATTGGCGCTGTCGGTCATCTCGGCCAGCGCGCGCGCTTCGGGCAACCGCGCCAGCGCCGGATGGGTCATGGTGTGTGCGCCGATCGTGCACAGCGGATCGGCGGCGATTTCGCGCACCTCGTCCCACGACATGATCGCTTCCTCGGTGTGTGCCGCCATGTCAACGTGATGGGCTTGCGCGAGCGCAGTTATTATGGCGCACTGGCGGTCCTCATCGACCTCAGCGGTCAAAAACTGCGCCCACAGCAAAAAAGCCTCGGTTTTTTCCGGCGCATCGCGGGTGTGAAGCGGTGGCGGCGCGCCGTCCACATCCAGCGAAACTTCGTACTTGCGGGCAATGATCTGTTCCAGCACTTCCCACCACAAGGGCACCGTCCGGTCGCAAAAGCCCGGCGTGACAAATATTGTGAAGGGAACCTGACGACGCCGAAAAACCGGCCAGGCATGGGTCAGATTGTCGGCAAACCCGTCATCGAGGGTGATGGCAATCTGCCGGGACGGGCGGCCCGACACACCAACCCGCACCAGATCGTCGACTGACACAAACGTCCAGCCCTCGGCCTGATGATGGGCGATGAACAGATCGAGAAATTCCGGCGAAACACTCAAGTGGCCGTTGGGATCAAAGCCGTCATTTGCATTGCCACGCACATGATGAAGCGTCACTGCAAAACCGGATGCGCCCGCCGGCTTGGGCAGCCAGCGCTCAACGCGCGCCATCGCCAGCGCGGCAAGACCGGTCCCGATGACCTGATTACGCAAGGACATGGCTACGTCCGGAACAATTTACGGTTTCATTATCGGAAGCGGCCCGATCAGGTTCGCGTCCTGTCCCGTATTTAGCGAAAATTGCCGCCGCTTCAACTCACAATCCGGTTCACGGTGAAGACCGCCCGGCCCCTGGCCGCGTGCAATGTCGCGCCTGCTTTCGTTCAGGCGGCTTCCGTATCCCCGGTCACAGCGGGTTCACCGGTGTCGGACGATAATGCCGCAGTGTCGGCGCCTTGCGCCGGTTGATCCTGCGAGGTTGGCTCCCGGTAATCCGGCGAGCGCCGCACGATCAGCGCATTGTAAGCACCGCGATTGACAGCATTGGCATAGGCGCCCCGCCGCAACCGTTCATCGGCATCGGCCTTGCACACAATTGCCGCCAGATGCGGCCGCACATAGCTGTCCGGCCAGTCCTGCAACCGGTCGCACACCAAAATGACCTTGTCATAGGTGTGGGCAAGCGCCCCGATCACCAGCGTCAGCCGTTGCAGCGGCGCATCGTTTTCCATCGAACCCATCGCCAGATAATGGACGTTGGGATCAAGATCCTTGCAGATCGCATCGCCAAACGAAATCCGGCCCGAAAGCAATTCGCCAACACCGGCAGCATCCGGCCCGCCAAGCAACAGCGAGGCCTTGAAGCCGATATCGATCAGAATGCAGCGTTGCCCGAGCGCGGCCAGTGCCCGTGCCGTGGCAATGGCGATTTCTGCCGGGTTTTCCCCGCCATGTATGCCGGAAAACAGCCCGACCCGCACCGCTTCCGTGGAATAAAGCGCCGCCAGCTCCAGCGTACCGGTGGGCAAATCGCCCGGCGCATCGCTCTGCCCATCGGCAGAGCGCATCCGCGTTTCCGATTCCAGCAACGCCTCGTCGATCGTCGGCTCCCAACCCGGCGCCGGCTGGTAATAATTGACCGGCGCGGCGCGCGGCTGGACGTAACCAGGATAGGCGCCCGGTATCGCTCCAGGCATTGCACCAGCCGTCGCGCCCGGCTGAAAATTATCCTGTCCCGGCGCACCCGGTGGATAGGTTGCATTGGTGCCGTAGCCGCCATTGTCGCCAGGGTCATGCCCCGGCTGCGCCCGCTCCATCGGTCGGCCGCCATGTCCGGCGTAACCGGTTCCCGCCGGCATCGCTCCAGACATTGGCATCGCCGGAACCGATCCGGACATTTGTTGCGCCGGCATTTCATATCGGGCATGGCCGACAATCCGGAACGCCCGGCCAGAGGTGAATTCGCCGATCAGGATCGATGAAACAACCAGAAGCATGATGCCGAGCGACGCGGCGGCCGACATTAACCCCTTGCGCGGAAACGAGGGCGAGCGCGGTGAAACGGCATGCGAAATGATCCGGGCATCGGCGGGCAAGATGTCCGTCTCGCTGCGGGCGACCGCTTCACGATAGCGTACCAGGAACGTTTCCAGCAATTCACGTTGTGCATTGGCTTCTCGCTCCAACGCTCTGAGTTCAATACTTTTTTCGTTTGAAATCGAAACAGCGCCCTTGGCCTCGTTCAGGCTGTCCTGGAGTGATTTTTCACGCGCAGCGGCAATCCGCGCCGCCGTCGACAGCGATTTCAGGATCTTGCGGGCTTCCTGGCGGATTTGCTGGTTGAGATCGCCAAGCTGGGTTTTCAGGGCAATCAGCCGCGGATGGGACGGCAGGAACGTTGTCGACAGATCGGCAATTTGCGAGCGCAGGGTGATTTGCCGCTCCTGAAGGCGCTGGATCAGGCCGGAGCCCAGAACTTCCTGAAACGCCTCCAGCGACCCGCCATCATCCAGCAGCGTGCGGATCAGCCGCGCCCGTGCTTCGGCCTCGGTCCGCGCCGCCCGGGCGCGCGCAAGCTCGCCATTGAGGTCGTTCAGTTGCTGGGTCGTGAGATCGGTATTCTGCTGATCGACCCCGAACAGGTCCGACCCGGTGCGGAACCGCGCGACTTTCGTTTCCGCCGCCGCGACCCGGTCGCGCAGTTGATCGATTTCCCGCGCCAGCCAGTCGGTTGCCGTCGCCGCCTGGCCGCGTTTGTATTCTCGTTGAATCCGCACATACCCAAGCGCCGTCGCATTGGCCACTTCTGCTGAAAGCGCCGGATCGGCCGATTCAAACTCGACCGCGATGACCCGGGACTGGCCGACCGGATAGACCCGCAGCCGCTCCGCATAGGCATCGCGAGCCCGCTGCAACAGCGTTCCCGGCGAAGGTTCGCGCGGCAGACCGACCAGCGCCGATGCCCGGGCAATCAGCCCCGGCGAATCGTCCATGCCGAATTTTGCCGCATGCTTGATCAGATTAAGCTCATTGATCACCCGATCGGCGACGGCGCGCGAGCGTAACACTTCCACCTGGCTCTCGATTGCCGACTGGTCATAGAGCGGTATCACCGCATCGGAGCGGCTGTCGCTGGGACGCGTCAAAACCGATTCGCCCGATTCGATCAAAATCCGCGCGTCCGCCGAATAGCGCGGCGACACCGTACCTAGCAGCAGATAGCACCCGACAAACGCCAGAATTCCGCCAAACAGAACCAGCCATCGCTTGCGCCAAAGCGCACCGATCACCGCTCCCAAATCCAATTCCGTCTCGCGAATGTGCGACATCAATCCCAGCCCTGGCCCGTTAACAAATCATTGCAGACTATGGTTAGTTGAATGTTAACGGCATTCTACGCGATGCACCTGAGCGCTGCCCGGTTAGCATGGCATTAACCATAACGTGGCAACGATCCCCCGAGGAACAAAGGGACGGTCGTCATGGTGCGCATTGCTTTTCTGATCGCGATAATTGCCGGACTCGGGATGGGCGGCTGCGCGACCGGGCCAACCACGACCGGCACCACGACCGTCGAACAACCCTATATGCTGGATGCCGGCGACCAGTTGCGGGTGGTCATCTATGAGCAGCCCGAACTGACCAATATCTACCGGGTCGAACAGGCCGGCCACATATCCATGCCGCTGATCGGCGACATCCCGGCGCGGGGCCTGACGACGCCGGAAATCGAGGTCGCCATCGCCAGCCGGTTGCGCGCCACCTATCTGCGCAATCCCGATGTCGCGGTCGAGATT
>CAXMRP010000154.1:0-3255 GCA_964196155.1 uncultured Polyangiaceae bacterium | reverse complement strand
TTGGCATAAGCGGTCTCGTTCCACGGCACGCCGCTGCGGTAGCCGAGCGACAGGACCATCGTGCCAAGCGGCCGGTGGGTCCAGGCGGTGGCGCCGAACGCCGTTTTGTCCCAGATTTCCCAGTATTTCGATGCCGGCATGACATTGATGTTCAGCTTGATCCCGGCATCCTTCATCTGGTCCCGCATCACTTCGCAGACCGTCTGGTGCCACGGGCCATCGGTGTTGCCGACATCGATGGTAACTTCCAGACCTTCCTTGCCGGCCTCGGCCAAAAGCGCCTTGGCGCCCTCAACGTCACGTTCCAGAGGCGGAAGCGCGAAATATTCCGGATGGATCGGCGCCACGTGGTGGTTTTCGGCCACATCGCCGCCTTCCGGATAAATCAAGGCCTTGATCGCGGCGTTATCGACAGCCTTCACCAAAGCCTGGCGAACGCGTTTGTCGGTGAACGGCTCCTGCGTGACCTGAAACCGGCAGGTAAGGGTCTGTGCCGTCCGCGCCGCGATGATGTCGCCATCGAGCGCCTTGGCCAGTTCCATCTGCTCGATGGAAAACTCGTAAATGGTATCGACATCACCGCTGGCAAAAGCGGTCAGCATGTTATCCTCGTCGAAATTGTAATAGTGGATTTCGTCGAGATAGGTCTTGCCGCCCCAATAGGTGAAATCCTTGCCGTCGGTCGTCTTGGCAATCCGCTTCAAGATGCAGCGGTCACCGACAATCAGCTCGGCAAGCGTGTACGGACCTGTGCCGATCGGGTTGTCAGAAAGCGGCGCCGTGAAGGACGGATGCTGGATGGCCGTCGGGTAATTGTACATATCCTCCGGAAACGACAGCACCGCCTTTGCCAGGTTGAAACGGATCGTGTGGCTGTCGAGCACCTCGATGGCGCCGGCCCGCAGTTTCTTGACCATCTTGGCCGATCCGTCGTCGTTCTTTTCGCCCGAATCGACTTCCTCGACCAGCGCGCTGATCGAAGACAGGCCGACATTCGACGAGCCGAGATTGGGGTCGGTCCAGCGCTCGGCGTTCCACTTGATGTGATCGGCGATCAGTTCCTCGCCATTGTGCCACATCACACCCTTGCGGATGTTGAACGTCCAGGTCTTCAGATCGTCGGAAGCTTCCCAGCTTTCCGCCAGCATCGGACGCGTGACATTGTCCGGGCTGGTCATGGTGAGATGTTCAAGCATGTGGCGGGTCTGGTTCGACATTTCCACCCACGAATAAGTCGCCGCATCCTCCATCTTCTGGACCTGCATGGCGACTTTCAAAGTTCCGCCGGCCTTGGCGTTCGGATCATCGTCCGGGAACGGCGTCATCGATTGCGCATAAGCTGGCGAGGGCAAGCCCGCCATGGCATAGGCCGCGCCGGCCGATACGCCGACAAGCGCCGCGACCCGGATAAATCCGCGGCGGCTCAACCGGCCGCGCTCCATCAGGTCAAGTGCTTCCTTGGCCTTCGGATGAAGGCGGTCGTTTTCAATTTTCTTAGACATAAATTGTTCTCCCTCGTGTCATTTCCCGTCAAAGGGCGACATTTATTGCCGGCATGACACGGACGCGCCGGATACAGCTCATACGAATATGAGCAGTCCGATTTGCCCGCTATCTTCCCTGACTGAACCTCAGCCTAACATGGCAAGGGGCAGTGGTATCAACCCCTAGGGCAACGATTGTCGTGTCAGACGCCAACGTGTCGCTTGCAAATCATGTTCTGTCGCGGACAGAAGCTTTGCCAGACCCAATCCGCCGTTTCCTGTTGTGACAGAGCGATCATTGGCGCTCGCCAGGAGATAAGGCCATGACAACCGAGGCGGGATCGCGTCGCGGTGGGAGCCAAATGGGGGGGCGCCGGTCGGGAGGGCGATCCGGCAATATGCGGCGTGGCGGCAGCGAGGCAATTTCGCAGCTTGCCTGGTCGTTGCCGGAATATCGCGACCGGCCGACCGGGCCGCTCGACGAAGATGGCGTTCAGCGCATCCATGACGGCGCCATGCGGATCCTGGAAGAGATCGGCATTCACTTTCTTCACCCGGACGCCAAGGCGATCCTGAAGAAAGCCGGCTGCAAGGTCGATCCGGAATCCGATTGCGTCTGGATGGATCGCGACTTCGTCATGGAGCAGGTGGGCAAAGCGCCGAGCCAATTCGACATCATTCCGCGCAACCCCGACCGGCGGATCACGATTGGCGGCAACAAAGTCGTCTTTGCCAATGTCAGCAGCCCGCCGAACTACTCAACGCTCGACGATGGCCGCAAGAGTGGCAACCGCAAGGCCTATCAGGATCTTTTAAAACTCACCCAGTATTTCAACTGCCTGCAATTTGTCGCCGGCTATCCGGTCGAGCCGATCGATATCCATCCCTCGATCCGGCATCTGGATGCGATCTACGACAAGCTCGTCCTGACCGACAAGGTGTGCCACGCCTATTCGCTCGGCACGGAGCGCATCGAGGATGCCATGGAGATGGTGCGCATCGCCGCCGGACTCAGCGAAGAGAAATTCCAGGCCACACCGCGGATGTTCACCAACATCAATTCGACATCGCCGCTCAAGCATGACTGGCCGATGCTCGACGGCGCCATGCGTATGGCGGCGCGCAACCAGCCGGTGGTTGTCGCGCCATTCACGCTGGCCGGCGCCATGGCGCCGGTGACGCTTGCCGGGGCCATAGCCCTGCAGACGGCGGAAGGCCTTGCGGCGATCGCGCTGCTGCAATGCGTGCGGCCGGGCTCGCCGGTGGTCTATGGCTCGTTCACCTCAAATGTCGACATGAAGACCGGCGCGCCGGCTTTCGGCACGCCGGAATATATGCGGGCAACGCAGATGTCCGGGCAGATGGCGCGGTTCTACAATCTGCCGCTGCGCGCCTCGAACGCCAATGCCGCCAATTTCCCTGACGCGCAGGCCGCCTGGGAAAGCGCCTTCTCGCTGTTTGGTTGCATGACCAGCCACACCAACATGATCTATCACGGCGCCGGCTGGCTGGAAGGCGGGCTGTGCGCGTCCTACGAGAAGTTCATCATCGACTGCGAGATGATCCAGCAGTTGAGCTATTATCTCCGGCCGGTGCCGGTCAGCGAGGACGACATTGCCGTGGAAGCGGTCCGAGAGGTCGGCCATCGCGGCCACTTTTTCGGCGGCCAGCACACCCAGGACCGTTACGAGACAGCGTTCTACAGCCCGTTCCTGTCGGACTGGAGCAATTTTGAAGCCTGGCAGGAACGCGGCAGCCTGACCGCGCATGA
>CAXMRP010000153.1:0-6112 GCA_964196155.1 uncultured Polyangiaceae bacterium | reverse complement strand
GGCAAAAGCGAACCGATTGCCATTCATATCCTGGTGGGCGACGAGACAGTTGCGGACTCGGTTGAATTTATGGCGCTTGCGGCCGCGCATGAGGAATTGCTGACGGCCTTGCGCGATGGGTGCGACTACAGCGAAGCCGCGCTTTCCAGTGCCAGGGTGGCGGGAGAAGCGGTTTTGCCGGCGCTAGCGGAGTTCTATGATGCAATTGCCGGGCGCCGTGCCGACTTTACCGCCGGCACCAACCTGGAAATCGGCAAAACGGTTTCCTGACCGGCTGCCTTCGCCCTGCGCCGCAGGGCGCGGCCGTGACAAACGCCATAGCCAGCGGCCGGTTAAAATTCCAGGGTCCGGGACAAAAACCATGCGCCTGTTTCATATGCCTGCCGTCCGCGCCATCCTCGCCGCCGCTTTCGCCCTGAGGCCGGCGTTTGTCGCCGCAAACAGTCATGGACAGGGTGTGTCGCAGCATCGCAACGGCCCGTTCAATGAATTCGATCTCAAAGCCATTGGCATCGTGCTGGTCGTGGTGATGGTCATCCTCGCCATACGCGCCGTTCAACGGCGACGATCATGACCTTGGCGTGGCCCGATAAAAGACCGGAAAGATGCATGTTCGCAAGAATTGGCCGGATCGACTAGAAAGCATCTGCCAATTGCGAGCCGAATCATGTCGATCCTCAGCCGGTTTTTCAGCGCCGGGCAGCGCACACCCGCAAATCCCGCCGTTCCCGACGGTTTGCGCGTTTATGCGATCGGTGACGTGCATGGTCGCTTCGATCTGTTGGTTGAGTTGGGCGAGAGTATCCGCGCCGACCTGGCCGACGATCCGCCGGAGGGAAGCGTTGAAATCTATCTCGGCGATTATGTCGACCGGGGTCCGGATGCGTGCTCGGTCATTGAGTGGCTGCGATCGGAAAATGCCGCCTGCGACAAGCGGATCTGCCTGAAGGGCAATCACGAGGACATATTCCTGCAATTCATCGTCGATCCCGGCATCGTCGAATACTGGCGCGGCCTTGGCGGCTTTGAGACGCTTTTTTCCTATGGCGTGCAACCACCCGTGGCGCGAACCGGCGAAGCGATGCTGGCAAGCCATGAACAGCTCATGCGGGTTCTGCCGGCCGAAGATGTGCAGTTCCTTCAGTCGCTGACGCTCTATGCCGGTTTTGGCGACTACCTGTTTGTCCATGCCGGCCTGCGCCCCGGCGTGCCATTGGAAAAACAAGGCGAAGCGGATCTGATCTGGATCCGCGAGCCGTTCCTGACAAGTACCCACGATTTCGGGCAGATCGTCGTACATGGCCATACACCGGGCGATGCGCCGGATATCCGCGGCAACCGGATCAATATCGATACCGGTGCGTATTTGACCGGCTGCCTGACCTGCCTTGTGCTGGAGGGCACGGAGCGGCGGTTCATCCAATCAGGTGCAATGACCGAATATGGTTGAAATTTGCTTGCGATAATATTTCAGATTGCGGCTTGAGCTTGTCTATTGATTGCGTAAGACAGTGGTATAGCGATCGCCATTATCGAGAGCTTCCGTTCGGAACGTCCGTGCCGGGCTGGTAGTTTGATGTTTTTATATCGCCGAAGAGACATTGCTGGCCGACGCATGGATGCGCAGACTGAGAGAACGCGACGATGTCCTTTCGCTTTCTGATTGCAGCGGTGTCATTGGCGGTATCGGCGGTTGTGTTGGCAGGCTGCGGATCATCTCTCCAGACCGTCACCGCCAATACGCCGGCGCCTGTCCCGGCGGCGGTACCGCTTGACGATCTTTATAGATTGGGATCAGGCGACAAATTGCGAATCATCGTCTTTGGCGAGAGCGAATTGTCCGGCGAATTCTTCGTCGATGACAGCGGCGCAATCGATCTTCCGCTGATTGGCGATGTGCCGGCCACCGGTGCGACAATCGGCGAGTTTGAAAACAGGGTCGTTGCACGCTTTTCGGACGGCTATCTGCGTGATCCTAAAGTTTCAATCGAGGTGTTGAACTACCGGCCGTTCTTCATAATCGGTGAGGTGCGCAACGGCGGCGAATATCCCTATAAAAACGGGCTGACAATTCAGGATGCAGTGGCGATGGCTGGAGGTTTTTCCTATCGGGCCAACCAAAGAGCGGTCCATATCCGGCGCGCCGGCGAGAATGACGAACAGGTCTATGACGCCACGCAGCGCGTGCCGATCTATCCCGGTGACAATGTCCGGATTCCCGAACGGTTTTTCTAAAAATCGGTGCGTAACCGGAATTTTTGTAAATCTGAAACGGTTAATGGATTAATATTTTATTAAGCGGTTTATATTACTAATTGCAGTTGACGAACAGGGGGCGAATTCCATTTCAGGTTGATTATTCAAGGGCAGCTCCTATTTCCGGTTGACTAGCCGGGGACAGTAGCCAAAGCGTATTAGATCGGCGAGGATGTAATAACATGGAGTTTGGGCGCGCTTTACTGCGGTCCGAAATTCGGTTTGTCGCTGTTTTTACGGCGCTGGGTATGCTTGCTCAATTTTCTACCGCGCTGGCCCAGAATGCGGCGAATCAGGATGCCTCGACAATGCTTGGCGATTTGCCGGTCGCCCTGGTCAATGCGGATATCTGCACGGTCCAGGGTCTGCCGATTCCCGATCCGCTTGATGAGGTGTCGGTGACAACGTCGGTGCTTGCCGTCATGGGCGACATTCCGCCGCCGTCGCCGGTCTATGATGATCGCCGCGCCAACGATTGTTGCATCCTGATCACGCCGCCGGATTATGAGTACCGGATTTCGATCGCCGCCCGCCTTGCTGTCGAGGCGCGTTTCCTGCGGCGCCAGGACGAAAATACGGTCCGCCATCTCTATGAACTGATTGAATTTTGCGAAGACGAAATCACCGAGGCGGCCTTTCTATCAGCCTATGGAGGACCAACTGACGATAGTCCGACGGGGGGCCCTACCGATGACGGCGGCGATCCGGGCGGCGGCGGCGGGCCGTCCCTTCCGAGCAACAACTAGTGGCTGGCACACCGGCCATATCGGGGTATCATTTGTCAGGCTTGGACAAATGCCCGCAAACGTCATCGCGGCATTGGCGTATGGCGCTTGCGGCGTTGGCGATATTGGGGCTTGCCTTGATGCCAGCGCTGGCGCCAGCCCAAGAAAAAGAGAGCACCGTGCAGTCGGTGCGCGATCGATCAAAGCTCGACTATGACGCGATCGGCATTCGCGCCGGGTCGTTCCTGCTCTATCCCTCGCTGATCTCGAAACTGGTCTTCGACAGCAATGTGTTTGCCCAGGCCGCCGGTGAGGTCAGCGACTGGGCGGCGATCACAACGCCGCGTGTTGTCGCGGAATCGAATTGGTCTCGGCATTCTCTGTTATTCGAACTGCTGGCCCGTGACGTGCGGTATTTCGACCAGACGTCGCAAAACTATACTGATGTCAATGGCCGCATCGTCGGCCGTCTGGATGCCCGGCGTGATTTGACCATCCAGGGTTCGCTGAAACTTGGCCGCGTTCACGCGCCGCTGGGTTCCGGCGATGCTCCCGGTCTGGCTGCCGAGCCGGTGTCCGATACGGTGTTCGATTCCGAATTGGCCATCCACAAAACATTCAACCGGGTCAAAGTCACGCTCAAGGGCGGTTACGAATCGCACAATTACGAGGATGTCGCGGCCATCGGCGGCGGTACGCTCGATCAGGATTTCCGCGATGCCGACGCCTATGAAGCTGGCGGCCGCGTTGCCGTCGCATTTTCGCCCGATACCAGTATCTTTGGCGACATCACCTACATCCGCACCGAATACGCCAATCCAAGCGCCACCCTGTCGGATTCCAATACGATCCGGGCGTTGGCCGGCCTGGAATTTGCTCCGAGCGCTCTGGTGCGCGGCGAGGTTGGCGTCGGTTATACTTGGCGCGGTTATGATGGGGCGGGCATCGGCGATGAAATGGGCTTCGCCTATCTTGCCGATGTCATCTGGAACCCAACGCCGCTGATCACCGTGACAATTGGCGGCGAGGGCCATATCGAGGACACCACGGTTGCAGGCTCCCCAGGCCGGCTCAGCAGCTCCGGCCATATCATTGTCGATTACGAACTGCTGAGAAACTTGATCGTTTCGCCGCAGGTGCGGATCGACCAAATAAAATATTACGGGATTGCCCGAGATGATCTTTTGATAGCGCCAGGCATCCGACTTGACTACATGCTGAACCGGCATCTACACGTGGGCGGTGAATATTTCTTCATGTCCCGCGATTCGTCCGTGGACACATTCGATTACGAACGCCATCTTCTCGGCATCTATGCTAAAGCGCAATTCTGACAACCAGCTCCGGCCTTATCAGCCGCCCTATGGTTCGACGTTCCTGGAAAACGCGGACGCCGGCTCGGCGGAACCGCTATTTGATCTTCGCAAGATATACAGCATTGTTCGCCGCCGGCTTACGGTCATTGCCGGGCTGACCATTCTCGGCTCACTTCTTGCAGTCATCTATGCGCTGCAGCTGACGCCCCTTTACAAGGCAACGGCAACGGTGCTGGTCGATCCACGCCAGACCAATATTATCGACAACGAGGCAGTACTTTCCGGTATCGGTCGGGATTGGGCTGCGATCGAAAGCGAGGTGGAGCTGGTCCGCTCCGCCTCTGTCGCGATCCGGGTCATCGACAATCTTGGCCTGTCGGACGAAGTCGAACGGGCAACGCCGGAACCACCGTTTTACCGGCAGATCATCGACGCCATCATATCGCGGGAGGCGGCCCCCGAGCCGGTGCCGCTCAGCGAGGACGAAAAGCGCACGAGCATGGCGCGCAATCTGTCGTCGGGGCTTGATGTAGTCAGGCTCGGTCAGACTTATTTGTTGGTTCTGGCCTATACCTCGCCCGATCCAGCCTTGTCGGCACGAATTGTCAATGGTTTTGCCGATGCCTATCTCGTCGATCAGCTGGAGGCCAAATTCGACGCGACGCGGCGGGCGAATGACTGGCTGAATACCCGCATTGGCGAATTACGTGGACGGGTCCGGGAGGCCGAGCGCGCGGCGGAGCTCTACCGGGCCGAGAATAACCTGGTCGAGGCGGGCGGCGCGACGTTGAACGACAGTCAGGTGTCGAGCCTTAACGAGCAGTTGATTTTGGCGCGGGCAGCCACGGCCGAGGCAAGGGCGAGGCTGGAACAACTCAAGGAAATATCCTCACAGGGTGGCGAGGTCACGTCCTTCGCGCAGGGACTGCAGACGCAGGTGATCAGCCAGCTGCGCTCCAAGCAGTCGGAGGTCAAGCGCGAGCTGGCGGAACTCAGCGCCAAATATGGAACCCGCCATCCCTCCGTGATTAGCGTTCGTTCGCAACTGGGTGATGTGCAATCCCAGATCCGCCAGGAAATTCGGCGGATTGAAGGATCGACGGAAAATCAGTACCGCGTTGCCAAAAGCCGGGAAGAATCTATCGCAGTCAGTCTCGCTGGCTTGACGGGAAAATCGGTGCAAAACAGCCGGGCAGCCATTCGCCTGCGAGAACTGGAACGTGAAGCGTCGGCGACACGGACGCTGTTTGAGTCATTCCTTGCGCGGTTCAAGGAAACAACACAGCAGGAGAGCCTGCAGACGGCCGATTCGCGGATTGTCGAACGGGCGATCAGGCCGGCCGTTCCAAGCGAGCCGAACAAGAGAGCGATAGCCGTCTTTGGCTTTATTTTAAGCCTCGGCGCAGGTATTGGCGCGGCGTTTCTGCTTGAAACACTCGATAATGGCTTTCGTACCGCCGAGCAGGTTGAGGCGGCGCTTAATGTCCCGGTGCTCGCAACATTGCCGCTGGTCAAGCCGGAAGGCGTGTTGGGACGGATCGGCAGCTTTACGGGTCGATTGGCAAGCCTGGTCCGGCCCGGTTCGGTGGCCAAGGCGAGGGACGGTTCGGGTAAACTCAGGAAATCGGGATCTCGCCAGGTTCTGGATTATCCGCTGTCGGCGTTTACCGAATCGATCCGATCCCTGCGGATGGGCTTGCGTTATGCCGATCTCGACAATCCGGCTCGTGTCGTCCTGTTCACGTCGGCGCTGCCATCGGAAGGCAAGTCGACGATCGCCAGCAACCTGGCGCTGCATGCCGCAAATACCGGTGA
>CAXMRP010000152.1:0-12270 GCA_964196155.1 uncultured Polyangiaceae bacterium | reverse complement strand
AGCATCATTCAGCGGCAATGTCACCGGCTCGTTGCGCTCCGACGAAATATCGGCGGCGATATAGACCTCCATGACCTTGCGCGCCTGTTCCGGCGTCACCAGGACCGGTCTGTCCAGCGCCACCGCTTCGATGAAGTGGTGGGTTTCGTTCGCCATCGGTCCAGCGAAAACGTGATTGACCTGTTCACCGGGCATGGAAGACATCGGAAACCGGATACCGTTTTCAACGGTGTTGAGCACGACATCGCGATGCGAGTCGTCAATCATCAGCGCGCCTTTGGTGCCGACCATTTCCAATGTCGTCGTGGAATAGTTCGGATAGCCGAGCGGCAGGATCCAGCCGGCGCCGATAGTGAATGACACGCCATTGTCCATTGTCACGATGATCCAGGTGCAATCGGGCGCACCGTTGATTTCCTGCATCACCTTGTAGACCGTTTGCGCATAGACCCGGATCGGCTTGGCCGGTTCAAGGCACCACAGCACAAAGTCGAGATCGTGCGTGGCTTCCATTGCCGCCGGCGATAATTTGACGCGCCCGGAAATCTTCTTGCCGAGAGAGCGCGTGATGTGGCGGCTGACAAGCGCGCTGACAGGCTCGCCCAGCGTTCCGTCCTCAAGGCACCTTTTGATATAGGCGTATTTGGGGTTGAAGCGCTGGGAATAGCCGATCGTGAATTTCACCTTGTTTTCGTGCGAAAGCGCGACCAGTTCGTCGGCTTCGGCCAGCGTGATGGCGATCGGTTTTTCCAGGAACACATGCTTGCCGGCGGCCAGAGCGTCCCTGGCCATCGGAAAATGCAGTGTCTCCGGCGTTGCCGATATCATCACGGCATCGATGTCCGGATTGTCGAGGAGGACGCGGTAATCGGTCGTTGCCGATACCGGATGAGCCGCCGCTTCGACTTCGCGCAGCCGTTCCTCGCGGTTTTCGGCGATATGCAGATCGGCAACCAGCGGATTTGCAAAACAGGCGTCGGCGCGAATACCGCCGCACCAGCCGGTGCCGATTATTCCAACATTGATTCGATCCATATCAACCTGCCTGTGTGCGGGGTTTCAGCGCATGCGGTTTATTCTAGTCGGAAAGCTAGCCGCACTGATCGTGATGACGAAAATTCGAAAACCGGCTCATATCATTTCCATCAGATTCATAAATCGACAGCCTTAAATCGTCGAGCATTATGTCCGGGAAAGGTTTTCGTCGAACAAGGCGGCCAAATCCGCGTCAAATCCGGCACGTGTTTCAGCGACCTCTTGCCTTGTCGCGGCGACAAAGGTCTTTCGCTGGACGGCGTCAAGCTCATGGATTTCGGTGCCTTCCGCGATCAGTTTCCCGGTGCAAATCCGATCATCGTCATCGGCGAATTGGCGCTGCGACAGCGTTGCAAGTCTGAGGGCATTTTCTACGCCGCCGCGAAAGTCCGCCGGCCACGATTTGACCCGGTCCTTGTTGAACAGGACCATGGCGACGCCCATGAGATGGCGAGTCAGTGTGATGTATTTGTGGGTCTTATGAATTCCGAAGTTGTAGATATTGGTCAGCGGATTTTCCTGGGCGTCGACGGTTCCATCGACGACCGCTGCCGGCAAATCGCGAACGTCGATTGTGCGCGGTTCGAAACCGAGTGAACGGAAAACCCGCTGATGATTTTCGTTGGCGAGAGTGCGAATCTTCAGACCCTTGCAATCATCCGCCCGCAGGATCGGATGACGTCCGGTTGAGATATGCCGGAAACCGTTGTCCCAATAATCCAGCACGACATATCCGGTCCTGGCCTCAACAAGCGCGGCGAGCCGCTTGCCAAGCGACCCATCAAGTATCGCATAGGCCTTTGCCCGGTCGGGCACGACGAAATGCTGATCGAAAATCCCAAGCTCCGGGACACGGCCGGCAAGATAGCTGGAGGAGAAATAGCATCCGTCGATTTCGCCGGTTTCGACCATGGAAAGCAGGTCGGAGGCTTTTCGTCCCCGTTCGACAATGTTGGAGTCGAACGTGAACTTGACAGAATCGCCAAGCTCTTCTGCCAACTTTTCGCCGAAGACATCGTCGGCGCGGCTATGGACCGAGGCCGGGCCCTGATAGCCGCCAAATCGCAGATCTATCGGCGTCATGAAATGCGCTCTAACCGGACCTCGTCGGGAACCGGCAGCGGCGGGTTGGCGCCGTCCAGAAATTCAACAGTCGTGAACAGCAGATCCGTATCGCCGATATTTTCCACCGAATGCACGAAATACTCACCTTCGCCGAAGGAAAAGTGCTTGGTCTCGCCCTGATAGTGGGTCACATCGACGATGCGGCCATCATCGTAATAGCCACGCGCTCTGCCCGGATTATGGGCTGTCCAGAAATAATCCAGGACGTGACGGTGAAACCTGCACCTTTTGCCGACCGGCAAATGCAGATGCCAAACCCTTACCCTGTCGGTTTCTGAAACGAGGACACTGCCAACGACACCGTAGAATTCGTCCGTCTCAAACTCTTTCTGGAGTTCAGACGGCCAATCGGCGCGCGAAGCGTCCCTGGCTTGCGCGTTTCTTTCATTCTGTTTGAGCATGTCATCCTTCCGATTGGGGACGCCGGATTATCTCAAGTTCAGCTCAGCTCCGCCATGAGTTCTTCCGGATCGACCGGCAGTGCGACCGGCGCCCCGCGCTTCGCCGACAGATCCATGGCCATTGTCAAAAGCAGATTGCGGTGACCGTCGGCGGCCGTTGCATGCGGTGTATCCTGACCGGCATAGATGCGCTGGAACCACGAAATGGTTTCCTCGCGCATTGGGCCCCAAAGTTGCTGGTTGTAGATGTCTCCCGGTGGATAGCTGGTCAGGAAATCGACATGACGCGGCGCGCCGGGGTCGAATCCTTCCGGCGCGTAGCCGGCGCCTTGCGCCATTTCGGTCGCCAGCACCACGTCGCGGTGAGTGTCTTCAATGTCGATCACGCCCTTGGTGCCGACAATGCCGATTTCGATACCGTAAACCGCACCGGGCCACACCACCGGCAAGGCCCAGCTGATATTCATGCTCCAGATTGTTCCGTCATCCATTGTGAAGATGCCAAAGGTGGAATCCTTCGTGCCCCATTCGCCCAGGACTGCGTCGCAGGACTGCGCATAGACCGAGACCGGCGTCTTGCCCTCCATCAGCCACATGCACATGTCGAGGCTGTGGGTGCCCGATACCACCATTGGCGTCAGGTTTGCCCGGTCTTGGGTCCGGGCGAGGGTTGCGATCGGGACCATCCGGTTCATGAAAGCCCTGGTGACGACCGATGACACTTCGCCGATCTGGCCTGTGACCAGCCGCTCCTTGACAACCAGGAACCGGCGGCGGAAGCGCTGCGTGTAGCCGACAACCGCATCGACGCCTGCCTTCTCAATGGCATCGAAAATGTCGCGCGATTGGCGGGCATCGGTGGCCAGCGGCTTCTCGATGAACAGGTCAAGACCGCGCTCGACCGCCGCCAGCGTCGGTTCGGTGTGGAAATTTTCATCGGTCGCAATGATCGCCGCGGTCACTTCGGGGCGGGCGAGCAGTTCGCGATAATCGGTGGTGAAGAAATCAGCGCCGGTGTCGGCCTTCAGGCTTTCGCCCAGATCCGATTTCAGGTCGCAAAGCCCGATCCAGCCAACGCCGGGATAGTCGCGGGCGAACTCGCCGCGGATGCGCCCGATCGTGCCGCAGCCGATGATCGCCAGGCCGATTTCCTTTTTCTGTTCGGTCAATTCAAACCCCTTTGTCGGTCCTTGCGTTCGCGCCGTATGCGCAAGACGCCTTCGATGAAAACAAACGCCACGACGAGCAGCAGGACGGTGCCGACATATTGTGACAGCACGAAACCGATGGACTTGTCCTCAAAAAGCAGAAGGGCGCGGCGGAAATTTTCGTCGGCAAGCGGCGCCAGTATCACGCCCAGGACGATCGGCGCTGTGGGAAAGCGGAAGGCGTGGAGGACATAGCCGACAAGCCCGGACGCAAACATCACCCAGACGTCGAACATGCTGAGCCGGATTGCGTAGGCGCCGATGACGCAAATCGGGATGATCAGCGACAAAAGCAGTCCGCGCGGCAGGCTGAACAGCTTCACGCACGGCTTGATCAGCATGATCGCCGCGCCGTACATCAAGATGTTGGCGACGACGAGCGCGGTGTAGATATAATAGATCAGGCCGGGATGATCGATTTCGATGGTCGGGCCGACGACGACGTTTTTCAGCGTCAGGGCGGCGAGCAGCGACGCGGCGGCGGCGTTTCCGGGAATTCCGAGCGCCAGCATCGGCAGCATCGAGCCGCCGATATTGGCGTTGTTGGCGACTTCCGCGCTGACGATCGCCTCATAGCTGCCCTTGCCCCATTTGGCCTTTTCCTCCGGCTTGGCGCGGCGCCGGCCGATGTCGTAGGCGAGAAACGAGGCGACATTGGCGCCGGCGCCGGGAATGGCGCCAATGAGCGTGCCGATGATGCCTGAGCGCACCGCCGCCTTGGAATAGCGGGCCAGCATGGTGAATGAGGGAATGACCCGGCCGACCTCGGCGGGAATGGTGTAGTGATCGCGCTGCGGCAGGACGCGCAGCACCTCGGCCAGGCCGAACAGCCCGATCAGCACGGCGACGTAATTGATGCCGTCCTGGAGTTCCAGGATGCCGAAGGTGAAGCGGGGAACGCCGTGTATGGAATCGATGCCGACAAAGGCGACCAGCATGCCGAGCCAGCCGGCGATCCAGCCCTTCAGCGGCAGGCTGCCGGCGGCCATGGAGCCGCTGACCGAAATCCCGATCAGCGCAAGCAGGAACATCTCCCAGGACTTGAAATGCAGGGCGAAGGCGAGAATGAGCGGGATAAAGCCGATCAGCAGGACGATGCCGACCCAGTTGCCGATGAACGAGGCGCCGATGGCCATGCCGAGTGCCTGGCCGCCTTCGCCGCGCCGGGCGAGCTGATGGCCTTCGATCATGGTGGGAACGGCGTCGGGGGTGCCGGGGATGTTGATCATCACGGCGGAAATGGCGCCGCCGAAGACGCTGCCGGTATAGACGCCGAGCATGAAGGAGAGCGCCGTGTTCTGGTCCATGCCGGCCGACAGGCCGATCAGCAGGGCCATCGCCATGGTCGTGGAAAGCCCCGGCATCGCACCCCACACAATGCCCAGCGAGACGCCCGACAGGGTGATGAGAAGAATATAGGGCGTAAGCGCCTGGAGAATGGATTCCCAGATCATGGCTCAGAGCGAACCGGGTAGGGGGACGGTGAAAACATAGCGAAAGACGCCGGCCAGGAGCGTCACCCAGAGGAAGGATACCGTCAGGCACGGCAAGAGCGGCTTGCGCCAGAAGATCAGCAATATGGCCGTGAGCGCGATGATGGTCAGGACTTCAAAGGCGCCGTATCCAAGCCGCATGGCGTCAAGCTGGACCGTATATTCGAAACTTATCATCTGGAGGCAGGCCAGATAGACGCCGATGAGGGCAACCAGCATCAGCGTCCGCAGGTGGTCGGGCTGCTCATCGACCGGCACCGTGGTGGCCCCGCTCCTGTGGCGCCTTATCGCCAGCGAAGCCAGGTAGCCGGCCATGAGGCAAAGGCTGCCGGCGGTCAGGAACGGCAACAATCCCGGCGCTGTGGCGAGCGTGCCGGGATTGTTCATCTGTACCGATTCGACCATGATCCACAGCGACAACAGGGCAAGGAAAGCCGAAGCGATCAGGTCCTGACCCGGCGAAGCGAAACCGGCATTCTCGTCCTCGCCAGAAAAATGCTGTCGGTCCGTCATGTCATACCGATAGTCAGGACCCTAGGCCTTGAATCATTGGCTGGCCGGAACGCGAAAGACGGCCCGGCCGCCTTTCGCGTGGCGTTTGCGATTTCGCCTCAGCCGTGCGGCTTGTAGCCCTTGGGCGGCCACCAGGAATCGAAATCGGCCGGTTTGGGCAATCCCAGTTCCTGCGCTGTCTTGACCTTCGCGCCGATCTGGTCGGAAAACTTGTTGAAGGTGTCGACGGTGACCGTTTCCAGTTGCGCGGCCCGTTTGTCGGCGGCTTCGCCGACGCGTATGTCGGTCTGGAAGAACTTCTTCTTGACCATTGCCTGAAAGCCCTCGGAGTTGGCGGCGGCGACAAAAGCCTCCTGGACCATAGCGACGACGTCGGCGGGGGTGTCGCGGCGCATGATGAAATTGTAAGTGCCGCCGACCGGAAGGAAGGGCTTGATTTCAGGCACCAGCCCGCCGACGGACGGCAACACCGTTCCGTTGTCCAGCTTGATATCCTCAGTTCCGGTCTGCTGCAGATTGCGCAGCTTTCCGGCCCGGATCAGGTCGATATGCTCGTGCACGCCGCCGCCGGCAATGTCCACCTCGCCCTGAAGACCGGCAAGCGTTGCTGGTTTTCCGCCCTTGTAGGGCACATATTTGAGATTGATTCCGGCGAAAGATCCGACAATCAGCGCCAGCTCATGCCACAGGCCGCCGGTGCCCGATGTCGATATTGTAACTTTGCCGGGATTGGCCTTTGCGGCGGCGACAACGTCTTCAAACGTCTTGAACGGTGAATCGACCCGAACCGACCAGCTGGCGATGGCATTGGCGGCCTGGAAGAAAATCCATTCCTCCCATGGCACCAGATCGACATGGCCCATGACGCGAACGAACTTGTTGTAGTTGGCGCCGCCGAGCACGGTGTATCCGTCCGCCGCCTGGCCGAAGACATATTTGGTGGCGACGGCGCCGACGGCGCCCGGTTTGTTAATGACGTTGACCTTCCAGTTCTTGGCTTTGGCCATTTCATCGGCGAGCTTGCGCATGATCGTGTCGGTGCCGCCGCCGGCGCCATACATGACAACGACCGTGATCGGCCGTTCCGGATAGCCGGCGGCCAGTGCGCTGCCTGCCGGGATGGTAATCGCCATCGCCGCCATGCTGGCCGCTGTTCCGGTCAGAAATGTCCGGCGCTTCATGGCCGTTGCGTCTTTCATCTTATTCGCCATTTTTCCCTCCACAGATTTGTTGATTTCCAATTTCCGGGCTAACGGGCCTGGCTCCGGCATTGATTGATTCGCCACCGTTTCGCGGATCGGTTTCCACTCGATCGTCAATCCAGTCCGTTTTATACAAGTTCGGGCCGCCGATTTCGATGCGGAATTGGAGGCCCCGTGATCATAAATCGGTATGGAATGTATAATGGTTCTTGATCGCCGCCTCCGTCAAATTGTTTTACCAATGACAATGATACGGACTTCTTCAACCAATACTTAATTTGGTCTTTTGTCGTTAGTTTGTGCAGGCTGAACGTCATTTGTATGTCCACGACCCGAGTAAATTAACGGATCACGGTGTGAGTGTATTGTTCCTGCGGAGAGGTTGATATATGTATTATCAAATATTGAATGTTATTGGTCCGATATTTGTAATCACAATTATTGGTTATATGCTGGAACGGTTGAGTAAAAATATTGATGCAAGAACGATTAGTTCTCTCGTCTTGCTAATCGCGACGCCATCACTGGTGTTTTCAACTTTGACATCTTTGGAAATCGATGCGCCCACGCTCCTTAAGATGGCGCTTTCGGCAGCCCTGTGTGTTGCCGTCGCGTCGGTTGCGGGTCTTGTGGTCTTGCGCGCACTGGGCATGTCGTATCGAACGTTTCTGCCCTGTCTGATCATGCCCAATTCGGGGAATATCGGCCTGCCGCTTGTCTTGCTGGCATTCGGTGAAAAGGGCCTGGCACTCGGCATATCGTATTTTTTCGTGATTGCGCTTTTGCAATACACCGTTGGCGCCGCGATTGCGTCTGGCCAGTATCGGATTCGCGATCTGGCGCGTCAGCCGCTGATCTATTCCGTTATCCTCGTTGCCGTCGTGCTGCTTACCAAAATCAAGGTGCCAGTCATTATCGCAACAACGACGGACTTGCTCGGCGGCATGATGATTCCGGCGATGCTCATCCTGCTGGGAACATCGCTTGCGCGGCTGAGCGTTTCTGATCTTCGCCAGGCAATCATTATCGCCGTTGCCCGATTGGGTATCGGTATTCCGACCGGCCTGGTGGTTATCGGACTGATTTCCCTGTCCGGTATTGAGGCTGGCACCGTTTTTCTTATGGCATCTATGCCGACCGCCATCGTCATTTATGTGTTTGCGGAGCGGTACCGGCCCGACGCGCAACAGGTTGCCGGTGCCGTTGTGGTGTCCACCACTTTGACGTTCGCGGTTCTGCCGGTGATCATATGGGCATCATACTGGATCGCCGGCGTCACCCCATAATTGCGGCTTTCGGCTTCCAATCATTATGAGTTTCGATGCCGGCATCGATTGTCGAAAACATCGAGATTTTATTGTAGCTGCGAAAAACATGTTATAGGCATTATCAGTCATTTTAATCGTTCGAACTAATTTGCATCAGGAAACCTGATTTAAATGAAGCTTCGTCAACTTCAGTTCCTGGTCGCCGTCTATGAAGATCGTTCGTTCACCGCAGCGGCGCGCCGGTCAAATGCAACGCAGTCCGGCCTGAGCATGCAGATCAAGGATCTGGAGGAACGGCTCGGAGTCCGGCTGTTTGACCGGGCTTCGACCGGTGTTACACCGACAAGCGCCGGCGAAAAATTGTATCGGCGAGCGACCAGGATTTTGCGCGAAGTGAGCGCCATCCAAAACGATATTGAGGCGCTTTCCGGCGACGTCAGCGGCACAGTTCACGTCGGGATGATGCCGACTTTCACCCGCGCGGTGCTGGCTCCCGTTCTTGACCGGTTTGCACAACAATTTCCGCACCTGGAAGTCAAAGTGACGGAGGCATACAGCGCGGTCCTCAGCGGTGAAGTGGCCAGCGGTAATCTCGATTTCGCCATCGTGCCGCCGGGCCGCGATATACCCGGGATTCGGGCGGAACATCTGGACACTGATGTCGAGGTTTTCGTGACATCGCCTGACACCGTTCGGAGGCATCTGGATCCAATCGATCTGAGCAAATGCGAGCCGCTCAAATTGGCGTTGCCGGGCCCGAGCAATGCCCGGCGGGAAAAGATCGATACATATTTGAAGACATACGGTGTCCCGATCGGCACGATCATGGAACTCGACGCAATGATGGCGACGCTCGATCTGGTCGCCCACAGCGACTGGACGACCATTTTGCCCGGATGCCTGTGTCTACCCGATATTGATCAGCCAAAAAGAAAGCTGCATCCGATCATTCGTCCACCGCTCGCCGTTGACTATATCCTGATTGAGCCCGTGTCGCGGATTCTATCGCCGGCGGCGCAGCTTTTTAGCGATGAGATCAAGAGCCAAATTCGCAAGATTTGTGCGATTTGCCGTAGCAATCTTGGCGCTGACAGTATCGCGACAGCGAAACTGGAGGATGCTTGATACCAAGGAGCATGCGCAGCTAAGGCAGAATGATTGATGATCCAGACGTCGAGCCGCTTTCCAAATCCCGGTGTGCAGCGACGATATCCGACATCTGATAAGTCTGGTTGATATTGGCCTTCAGAACACCGTCCTTGACCAGACGGAAGACTTCCGCTGCGGACGCCAGCAGGTCTTCGCGGCTGGCGACATAGGTTGCCAGGGTCGGCCGGCAAAAATACAGCGACCCTTTTTTCTGCAGCAGGCTCGGAGGAACGGGCGGCGCTTCACCCGTTGTCGATCCAAAGGACATGAAATAGCCACGCGGCGCCATCGGTCAATTCGCGAACTTTTTTGGCGATATCGTCACGGTTTCGGTCGATGGCGTCTGAATAGCCGTCTTCAAGGATTTGCCGGCAGTTTTCGTCACCGGATGTGACGCCGATCATCCGTGCGCCAAGATATCCGCCCCATTGTCCGGCGAGCCGGCCGACGCCTCCCGATGCCGCATAGAACAAGACATTTTCGCCAGATTTGACCTTGTATGCGCGGTTCAGCAGATATTCGACCGTCATGCCCTTCATGAGCACGGCGGCCGCGGTCTGGTCGCTGACGCCGTCGGGGATGGGGACCAGACGGTCGGTAGAGACAATGCGGTGCCTGGCATAAGCGCCGAGCGGGCTGCCTCCGTAGGCGATGCGGTCACCAACCTGAATGCCGGTAACGCCGTCGCCGATTTCGGCCACACGGCCCGCCGCTTCCAGCCCAAGGCCGCTTGGCAGATCCAGCGGATAGTGGCCGGAGCGCTGATAGACGTCCATGTAATTGAGCCCGATTGCCGTCTGTTCGAGCAGGATTTCACCGGGGCCAGGCGAACCAATTTCCATGCCCGTCACTGACATGACATCGGCAGCGCCTTGTTCTGAAATGACAACGGCTTGGGTTTTCATGTCATGTTTCCTGAAAAATGGATTTCATTGCAGCTAGACGCGCGTCGCAGGCCGACACTGAATTTTCTCTACACGAGATCATTGCGATGGCAAATCAACCTCGTCTACGTGAACACCGTTGCCGCAAGACCGGCACATGATAGCAAGCGCCGTGATCGGGAAGGACAGCGAGACGCGATGATAAATGTTGCGGTTGCCGGTTACGGCTGGTGGGGAAAGCATATCGTTCGTCGTCTCGCGGGAAACGACAAGCTTAACGTCCTTTATGTCGTTGAACCGGCCGCAGAGCGCGTCGCGGAGATCAAAGCGGCCGGACATAGCCGTATCGCGGACTATGATGGGGCATTATCCGATCCCGCCGTCGACGCGATAATCCTGGCGACGCCCAATGCGATGCATGTGCGGCAGGTCAAAGCAGCGGCGGCAGCGGGAAAGCACGTGTTTTGCGAGAAACCGCTGAGCCTGACGGCCGCGAGTGCACGCGAAGCGGTCGCCGCGTGCAAAGCTGCCGGTGTCATCCTTGGGATTGGCCACGAGCGTCGATTTGAGCCGGCGCTGCAGCGCCTCAAGGCGCTTGTCGAACGTGGCAGCCTCGGCACGATCATGCATGCCGAGGCCGCCTTCAGTCACGATAAACTGGTATCCACTCCCGCCGGTGACTGGCGGACAAAAAAGGCGGATTCGCCTGCCGCCGGCATGACCGGGATGGGAATTCATCTCTGCGATCTTCTGATCGCCCTGTTCGGCCGCGTGAAAGCCGTTCAGGCGCTGACCAGCGACCGCGTTCTGGGGTGGAAAACCGGCGACGTCGTGACCGCTCAGCTGCGGTTTGAAGCGGGAATGACGGCAACATTCAGCGCAATACTTGCAACCCCACCGTTCATCCGTTTCCACGTTTTCGGCGCTGATGGGTGGGTGGAAGTGCGCAACAGCGACCATCCCGATTCGCCCGATAGCACCGCTGAACTGGTGCTGACGCAAACCGGCCGGCCACCCGGCGTCGAGCGCTACGCGTGGACCGACACGGTTGTGGCCAACCTGGAAGCTTTTGCGTCGGCCATTGAGGGGCAAAGCACCTATCCGTTTACGGCCGAGGAGATCGTTCACAATATTGAGGTGCTTGAGGCCATTGCCGCTTCCGCGGAGCGCGGTGAAACGGTTCGCCTGATATCCTGATTGTGGTGTCAGGAGATAAGCCGGAATACCGGCGCGCTAGCCCTGTGCGCACCGCCATCAGAACTTCTGATGCATCGCAGCAGATAATTTTATTGCCGAGCGAAGATACCGATAGCTAGTGTGTCTTGTCCTGGCGCATGACAGCGTCGGAAATTCATTTTTGGGCGTGCCCAACAACAAGGCGGAGTGAACATGGGAGCGAATTTTGGCTTGGTCGGCCTGGACTGGCAGCAGCGGGTTAATTGGGATCGCCTGCGCAAGTATCGGCTGGAGCGTGCGCGCGAGAAGATGAAGGCCAACGGCCTTGGCGCGGTGCTGTGCATGTACGATGAAAATGTCCGCTATATAACAGGGACCATGACGCCGGGCTGGAACCGCCTGAAGCCGGGCCTGCGCTATGCCATTTTATGCGGTGACGGCGATCCGGTGCTGTTCGAACAGGGCGACATCGGATTTCAGATCGAGCGCCACTCGCCGTGGCTGCCGAAGGAAAATGTCCGCCACTCCTATGCCTGGATCAAGGGCGCGGCGGGTCCGGCTTCGACGCAACAGGTCAAGAAATTCGCCGCCGCCATCAAGGAAGAAATGAAGCGTCATGGTGTCGCCGGTGAAAAACTCGGCGTCGATTTCGTCGACATCAACATGATCAAAATCTTCGAAGAGGAAGGCATCGTCTGGGAAGACGGAATGAGCCCGATGATGCAGGCGCGCGCGGTCAAGAATGTCGATGAGCAGGAATGCATGCGCATCGTCGGCGCCATCGGTGATGCGGCGCACTGGGAGACGATGAAATTC
>CAXMRP010000151.1:0-2294 GCA_964196155.1 uncultured Polyangiaceae bacterium | reverse complement strand
CAGTGATGCAATGCCCACAGCACGACCTCGGTATCCGTCTCGCTCCGAAAACGGATACCGAATTCTTCCAGTTCCTTGCGCAATTCAAGATAGTTATACACTTCGCCATTGTAGACGAGGACGCCCAAACCGTCCGGGGTTGGCCGATACAAGAGTGAACCCAAGCCGCAAGGAAATTGCCTTCATCATCAAGGTCAGCAACGGTTTTGCGCCCAATCAGGCGTTCCGCGATGCCAAGGTGAATATGTACAAGAAGATGTGCCCCCGTTACAATTCCAGCGCACTGGGTGCACAGGATGTGAGCATTGTTCAGCGCTTCGTGGAGCAGGATGGCCACACTGTCGCCAAGGCCACGGTTTCCGGACAAAATTGTCGGAAGTATATCTAGCGCCATCGCCTGAAGCCGGCCAAGAACGGCAGGCGTAACTATGATGTCCTCGTTGCGCCAGATCAATAGGGCTTCCCCCGGTTTGCCCCATAGTCGATGCTTGATAGCATCCAACGATGGAGGCATGCTTGCCGGACCGCGCGACGGATAATCCGCGATCATCAAAGCTGAAGCGAACGCTGACCCTTCCCTATGTCGTCCTTTACGGGCTGGGGGTCACGGTCGGCGCCGGAATTTACGTGTTGATCGGCGAGGTCATCGCCCGCTCGGGCCAGTACGCGCCGCTGCCGTTTCTGATCGCCAGTCTGGTCATGCTGTTTCCCGCTGCCGTATTTGCGGAATTTACCGGCAGGCTGCCGTTTGCGGCGGCCGAAGCGCGCTTCGTCGAGGCGGCGTTCCCCTCGCGCAGCCTTTTTCTGATTGTCGGGCTATCCGTGGCGATTGTCGGCATCGTCTCGTCGGCGGCAATCGCCCACGGCGCGGTTGGTTATCTTGGCCAGCTGGTTGGGCTGCCCAGCACCATTTTGCTGGTCCTTGTGATCGCCGCCACCGGGTTGATAGCTGGTATCGGGATCCGCGATTCCATCATGATAGCCGGTCTGCTGACGCTGATTGAAGTGGGTGGCCTGATGGCGATTGTCGTCGGCGCGATCTATTCCGGTCATGACCTGACCGCACAGGCTGTTGCCGCCATTCCGCTCGATCCGGAGCCGGGATTGTGGACGGCGGTGATCGGATCGAGCCTGCTCGCCTTTTTTGCGTTCATCGGCTTTGAAGACATCGACTCCATCGCCGAAGAAACGGTCAATCCGCAAAAGACCCTGTCGCGCGGTATTTTCATCACGCTGGCGGTGACGGTATTCATCTATATCGCTGTTGTTCTTGCGGCGCTGGCGGCGGTCTCCCAAGCCGATATTGCGGCAAGCTCAGCGCCACTGGCTCTTGTTTTCACCGCGACTACGGGACTGTCACCGCTTGCCATCACGCTGATTGCGGTCGTTGCGACGGTCAACGGCATCATTGTCCAGTTGATCATGGCATCGCGGGTGATTTTCGGCCTATCCGACAATGGCTCGCTTCCGGCATTCCTGTCGCGGGTCCATCCGACCCTCAGAACGCCCGTGATCGCCACCGTACTGGTTGCCGGGCTGACGCTGGTGCTGGCGCTGACCTTCCCGATTTCGACGCTGGCGGCGTGGACTTCGGCCATAACTCTGGCCATCTTCATCCTGGTCTGCATCGCCCTGATCCGGGTAAAGCGCGCTGGCACGCCGGCTCCGGCAGGCACATTCATCGTGCCGATGTGGGTGCCCTATGCAGGCGTTGTCGCGTGCAGCCTGTTGCTGGTCGCCGGGCTGATGGCGGATTGATCGCCGCAGCCTTGGTCAAAGCATTTGTTTAACTGGATGATGATTGTCTAATCGCCCGGCCGGCACCATCGGGCCGGGGCAAGCGCGCGTGGCTGACGGCCAGACGGCCAAGCGTCGATTCGACCTTGTCATGTGGCAATGATGCGGCGCGGCTTTTCAGATCGACATGAATGAGCATGTGTTCGCCGGTTGCCGCCTTCGTCCAATTGCCGGTGTCGGCGGATTGCGTCTCCATGGTGTGGAACAGGTGCAGCTTTTTGCCCGCACCGGCCAGTATCTGGGTCTGGACGCGCAGGCGCGCGCCGGCCCGCACTTCGGCCAGATGCCGGATATGACTTTCCACGGTGAAATAGCTCCGGCCCGCCGCAACATAATCGGGCCCGGCGCCAATAATCTCCAACAGCCGGTCGGTCGCCTGGCAGAAGGCCTCCAGATAATGGGCTTCGTTCATGTGGCCGTTATAATCAGTCCAGCTTACGGGCACTTGCCGGCACACGGTCTCGAACCATCCGTCTTCGCCGTCGTTTGATGTATCA
>CAXMRP010000150.1:0-7372 GCA_964196155.1 uncultured Polyangiaceae bacterium | reverse complement strand
GGACCTTTGCATGGCGGATCGCCAACAAGCCGGTCGCTGGCTGAACAACCGCGCGGAGAACTCACACCAGCCGATCCGAAGACGGGAGCGGGCCATGCTCCGCTACAGGCGAATGCGAAGTCTGCAAAGGTTCGCATCAGTCCATTCCTCCATCCACAATCATTTCAATACCGATCGCCATCTAACCAGCCGCACCACCTTCAATCAATCTCGCGCTGCGGCGCTTGCAGAAT
Organism: uncultured Polyangiaceae bacterium; assembly: GCA_964196155.1. GTDB lineage: Bacteria > Pseudomonadota > Alphaproteobacteria > Rhizobiales > Afifellaceae > CAXMRP01. The sequence goes on along the minus strand of CAXMRP010000150.1, from coordinate 7,139 downwards.
GGCGTCAGCTTCTTGCTGCATAAATACCGCTGCCTCAGGGTAATTTGAACCTGGTTATTTTGCTCCGACAGAGCCCCCAAGAAGCTTGTTCCGTCAAATCCTGGGAATGATTGATGATCTACGCCGAAAACCCGTTCCGGCGTAGGCCGGAATAATCGACGACATGATGAAAATGACAGGAGAGGTGTGTTCGGATGACGACAAAATTGGTCACGTGGGCTTCCAACGACGGCCAAATCACCAAATCGAAACTGTCGGATGGCCGCAGAGCAAAATTCCATCCATCAGCGACGGGATTTGACAACGATTGGCTTCGATTTAAGCTTTATCTGGGAAATGTCGGTTTAGATATTCACTTGGAGAATAGCCTTTTACACATCATAGTTTTCGGTGTCTTGGCGAACCAACGACCCTTAGTCTATATTAACGCTACCGCGTCAGAAAGACCGGTATTGGCCTGACTTGTTTCAGGGCGAAAATTAGAGGCCGCGCCGCCAAAGGCAGACGGACCCAATCGGAGGAAAATATGATCCGCAAGTTTGCGACTACGGCATTTATTGCCGCATCAATGACCTTTGCCACCGGCGCTTATGCCGCTGGCCCGGAAGTCGTTTCCGGCCCGGGATTCAATCCCACATGCTTCGCGCCGTGGGACGGTGACACCACCTATTTCAAGTGGGAAGCCCGTGAAGGACCTTACAAGATTGCCGTGGTTAATGGTTTTGTCGGCAACATCTGGCGCATCCAGATGATCAAGACCGCCAAGGCCTTTGCCGAACAGCCGGAAATTGCCAAGCACATTTCCGAGTTCAAGGTTGTTTCAACCGGCACCGATGCCGCCGCCCAGCTTGGCGCCATTGAAGACTTCATCAATCAGGGTTTTGACGCGATTGTCACGATTGCCGTGAGCCCGACCGGTTTTGACCGGGTGATCCGTCTGGCCAATCGCAACAATGTCGTGCTGGTTCCGTTCGACAACATCCTCGACACCAAGGATGTGATGATGGTCAACGAAGACCAGTTCGCCATGGGCATCATGTCGGCCAACTGGATCATCGAGCACATCGGCAAGAGCGGCAAGGTACTCGAAGTGCGCGGCCTGCCGGGCAACTCGGTCGACCGCGATCGCCACCTTGGCTTCCGTTCGATCGCTGAATCCGATGGCAACAACTTTGAAATCATCGAAGTTGTCGGCAACTGGGCCCCGGGCGACTCCCAAAAAGTCACCGCCGATGCGCTGGCCGTTCACGGCAGTTTTGACGCGGTGTTCAGCCAGGGCGGCACCAATGGCACCGTTCAGGCGCTAATTGATGCCGGCCATCCGTTTGTCCCGATGGCAGGCGAAGCCGAAAATGGTTTCCGCAGGCAGATCGCCGAGCATTCCGGCGAGGGACTGATCGGACTGAGCTATGGCCAGTCGCCAGGTCTGGTGGCCATTTCCATCAAGGCCGCCATTTCCGCGCTTCAGGGCAATGTCATGCCGCAGCTGATTTCCGTGCCGATCCCCGTCGTCGACTACAAGACGGTCAAGGATGGCGTGAACTTCTGGTCGGATCTTCCCGACGACTTCTTCACGCCAAATGAATTCCCGCCGTGTGATGTGAACATCACGGCACCGGAAATCATGGGCAAGTCGGAAACCAACAATTAGTCCATAAATGCGGCCGGTTCGCCGGTCGCATTTTTTCAAAAGCTTGCCGGGCATGCACACATCGTGCATGCCCGATACGCGATTCATGACGACAATCGAAATGCAAGGGCGCCCACATGCGGGATGACGCATCACATGCGGCCAGACACGATATGGCTTCCGCATATCTTGCCATGGACAATATTTCCAAGTCCTACGGCGGCGTTCACGCACTGACCGATGTCGAATTTGCCTGCCGTCGGGGCTCCATTCACGCAGTGCTCGGCGAAAATGGCGCTGGCAAGTCGACCCTGATCAAGATCATCTCCGGCGTCGTTCAACCTGACACCGGAACCATGCATCTCAACGGCAAACCGGTAAAATTCATGACCCCGCTGGAAGCCAATGCGGCCGGCATCGTGTGTATTTTTCAGGAATTGTCGCTGATGCCGGACCTGTCGGTTGCCGACAATATTACCATTACCGACCCACCGCGAAATGCCATCGGCCTGATCGACAGCCGGGCCCAGCGCCGCATTGCCGAGGAACTTCTCGCCCGTGTCGGCTGCGAAGACATCGATCCGCGCGAGCGGGTGCGTAATCTCGCTTTGTCCCGGCGCCAGATGGTGGAAATCGCCAAGGCGCTTGGCCGTCAACCACAATTGCTGATCCTCGATGAGGCGACCTCGGCGCTGACCAGTTCTGATGTTGAAAAGGTCTATTCCATCCTTCACTCCTTGCGCGATGAAGGCCTGGCCCTCCTTTATATCTCCCACCGTATGCATGAGATCGAGGCACTGGCCGATACCTGCTCGGTGTTCCGCAATGGCCACCATATCGAGACATTCGACAAAGACGTCCACAGCGACGATGAGATCGTCCAGCTGATGATCGGCCGCGACATGCAACATGTCTTTCCGCCCAAACCGGAGCGCCAGGCGCTACCCGAACCCGTGCTGGAAGTGCGCGATCTGGCCTGGCAACCGATCCTGAATAATATCTCTTTGACCGTTGGACGCGGCGAAATCGTCGGCATCGGCGGCCTCGACGGCCAGGGCCAGCGTGAACTGTTGTTAGCTCTGTTCGGTGTTCTGCGTGGTGTCGGGGGCAAGATTCTCATCGACGGCAAACCTGTACGCATCAACAGCCCGGCCACCGCCAAATCCGATCGCATCGGCATGGCGCTGATCCCTGAAGATCGCAAGACCGAAGGGTTGATGCTACCGATGGCGGTTAATGAAAACATAACGATGGCCGCCCTGCCGATGCTGACCAGGGGCCTGATGATTGACCGGTCCGCAGAGGCCGAGAAAATCCGCGAGATCGTCGAGAAAATCAGCATCAAGGTCGGCGACATGGACGCGCCAGTAGCAACCCTGTCCGGCGGCAACCAGCAAAAGGTTGTGATTGCCAAATGGCTTTTGACCGGTGCCCGCATTGTCCTGTTGAATGACCCCACCCGCGGCATTGATGTCGGCACCAAACAGGAGCTCTATCAATTGCTGCGCGAACTGGCCGACGCGGATACAGCGATCCTGTTCTATACAACCGACTATGACGAACTGATCGGCTGCTGCGACCGGGTGCTGATCCTTTATGATGGCGGGATCGTTCGCGAATTGGAAGGCGCCGACATCACGGAAACCAATATCGTGTCGAGTTCCCTGAACCTGCCTGTGGAGCAGCCAGCACATTCCGGAGCAGCGGTACAATGAAAACACTCCGCCTGCTCGCAACGCAAAATCTAGGGTTTCTGCTCGCCGTTGGTATGTTTGCCGCGCTCTACTCCGTTTATGTCTCCATGCATCCCAACTACGGGATGAATGTTGTCAACCAGAACGGCAACGAAACCCTGGCGCTCATTCTGGTCGCGATGGCACAGACCATGGCCGTCCTGATTGGCGGGCTCGACCTGTCGGTTGGTCCGCTTATGACCCTGGTCAACTGCTTCGGCTCGCTGGTTATGGCAGGCTCGGGCGGTAATATTTTTCTCGGGATCATCTCTTGCATGGCATTGGGTGCTGCCTGCGGATTCATGAATGGCTGCATCGTCGTCTATGGCCGCATCCAGCCGATCATCGCGACTCTGGCCACCGGGGCGATCTTCATTGGCTTGGCCCTGTTCCTGCGGCCAACCCCTGGCGGCAATGTTGATGGCGATTTTTCATGGGCATTCACAAACGACATCAATGAGTTGGGGCTGACCTATGGCTGGTGGGATGAATTGGGGTGGTTTGGAACAATTCCGCTGCAGCCGATCATTTTGGGCCTGATCCTGCTTCTGGTCTGGGTACCGTTTCGGCGCTCTACAACCGGGCGCGGCTGTTACGCCATCGGATCGGCCGAAGGCGCCGCATATATGTCCGGTGTCCGTATCGACCGGTGCAAACTCGCAGCTTTTACGATTGGCGGATTTTTTGCCGGTTGCGCCGGCATTTATCTGACCATGCAGATGGGCTCCGGCAATGCCGATGCCCCCCAGGCGGCAGAATACACGCTACGCTCTATCGCCGCCGTCGTGATTGGTGGCACCTCGCTTTATGGCGGGGTCGGCGGCGTCGTCGGCACCGTTTTCGGGGCGCTGGTCCTGCGGTCCATATCCTTCATTTTCCGCGTTGTGCCGGAAGACTCTCTGCTCGGCTTTGTCGCCAGCCCGCTCCTTCAGCCGCTGTTTGAAGGCCTTATCCTGTTACTCGCCGTCAGCCTCGGCGCTGCCCGCGTGTTCCGAATCCGCAACCGCCTGTCCCTGTTCACCTGACGAGAAGCCAGATATGTCGCTACCCTTCAAAATCGACAAGCCGATCCTCATTGGCCTGGGCTTCATAGTGGTAATTCTGGCAGTAGGAACAGTCTATACGCTGGCAACGCAGGGCAAGGCATCGTTCCTGTCGCCGACCTACCTGTTGCAGCAGCTACATTTCGGCGCTTTTTTGGGCATCACCGCCGCGGGCATGATGATCGTCATCCTGCTTGGCCATATCGATCTGTCGGTGCCCTGGACGCTGACTACCAGCGCCATGCTCGCCACCGCCATTGGCGGCACGCTGGGTGATATCACCTGCATCGCCGTCGGCATCGGTGTTGGCCTGGTCAACGGCATCGGCGTTGCATTCCTGCGGGTGCCGTCCATGATATTTACCCTGGGCGTCAACACGGTTCTGCTCGGCCTGATGGTCATGCTCACCGGCGGTCATGCGCCACAAAGCGCCGCGACCGACCTGATGCTGTTCCTCGGCCGCGATCGCAGCTTCGGTGTGCTGCCCCATTCCGTCGTGGTCTGGGCCGCTGTTTCGGCAGCCCTCATTTTCATGCTCACCCGTACGCCGCTCGGCCGCTACATCTACGCCATCGGCAATCAGGAGGGCGCGGCCTATTTGTCGGGCGTGCGCACCCGGCTGGTGATTGTCGCCGCCTTTGTTATTTGCAGCCTGTGCGCCTCGATCGCCGGACTGGCGCTGGGTGGCTATTCGGCCCGCGCCTATCAGGCGATGGGCGACCAGTATCTGCTGCCCTCGATCGCCGCAGTCGTCCTGGGCGGTACAAACATTCTTGGCGGACAGGGCCGATATGCCGGCACTGTCGTCGGCGCCATCCTGATCGTGCTTTTACAAAGCGTGCTGTCGGTGATGCAGATGGACGAAGCTTTCCGGCAGGTCATTTACGGCTCGGTGATCATCATCATGCTGTTGATCTACGGCCGCGGGCGCATGACAGCTTCATGATCCGCGGTCGGCGCATCGATGCAATGGCCGGATAATTTTACCGTCATGGCTGTTCAGAGCCAGGCGCAGGCGCCCGCCCGCTTTCAACAGCAATATGTTCTTCCTGCCGGCGGATTTCGATCATGTGCCGGGCGGCGTCTTCAGGAAATCCGGCACCGATCAGCACCGTCTCGCCCAGTTGCAGACTGGCTTCAATGGCTTCCGGCGTGACATGGGTCGCGCCCAGTTCAATTAGCCGCTTGGCATGTTCGACATCCCGGGCGCGGGCATAGATCGCCAGTTCCGGCCAGTGCCGCCGGGCCGCCGCAACCACCCGCTCCGTCGCATGGGGATTGTCAATCGTCACCACCAGCGCGCCAGCATCCGCAACCTCAAACTTGCGCAACAGTTCCGGCCGGCTCGCATCGCCGTAATAGACGCTGGCCCCCTGCGCCCGAAAATTGGCCACAAGGTTGGTATTGATATCCAGGCCAATATGGGAAATTTCCTTTAAGTATTCAGTATTTTCCTTTGACAATGCCACATCGTCCAGTCTGTCCTGATCTGGTCGGAATGGTCATATATCGATTTACGGTATTGTCCGCGCAATCTTGCGCAACTCAACAATCCCAACTGGCGGCTGCCGCCTATGCGCCATGCGGTGGCAGTTGGCACACAGGACTGCAAAGTCGGTCTCGGGGTCCATCGGCACCGTTTCACACTCCGGCAGTGTGGACAGCGGGATCAGATGGTGGGCCTCAATGAAGTCCTTTCCCAGTTCACCGTAAGCCACCTCAAAATCGAAACCACAGGCCTGGCACACATCGCCGTGGACTTCTTTCGCCCGCTTGCTGGCTTTGGTGTGCAGCTCAATCCGGCGGTGGCGGCGGTAACGGCGCTGCTCTTCGATTGTGGCCGGTTCCCCGGTTGCCGCGCTCTCTGACCGATCCTCGAAGGTCTCAATTCCGCCTCTTGCAATCAGCGTGTGATAAAGGCCGGTGATCTCCTGAAGGTCTTCAGCCAGTTCTTCATCAAACAGCATCGCGTCCAGGTCGTACGACTTCCCGAAAGCCGGCGACCACTCATGGCGTCGACCAAGGTCACTTGAAGCATTGAGCACAAACGACCCAAAGTTGAAACGGCTGGTGTATTCCGGCACCCGAGCTCTGATGAGTGCGGCACGGCGCTGGAGCTCATCCCTGGCGGCCCTGCCGAGCTCTTCCTGGATAATCGTCACTCCCTGCGCCAGACACAGGTGCACCCAACTCATGTCTGCCGCAAAGAGATAGATCACGTAGTAGCCGCGAGTGGCTGTCTCAGTCACTTCGGGATTGAATACACCGAGCCACGGGACATCTGACCATCTGCTCTGGCCGGCGCTACCTTTCACGAGGAGCACATTATTGCCCAGAACATGGCCGACCGCCTCTGGCGCCGCTTGACGGATGAAGTCGGCCAGCGGGTGGTCTTCGAAGTCCTGCTGTTTTGCCTCGCCGTACTCGCCGGCAATCCGGTGGAACACATCAGCAAGGCGTGTCTCTTCGGCCATCTGTTCTATCCCAGGCCAGGATTGCTCGATTGACTGAGGCGACTATAAACTCGCAGATCAGCAATGAGCGTCGAAACAACCTATCCGGTATATGAGGAATGGCAAATGGGTCGGTGGAGGGTGTTGTCACATAAACAGAGTGGCGGTGGTGTTGGTGACCCGGTAATGTCGCTGGATGCAGAATATTTCCTATGCCCGCTACCGTTTCCCGCCCTTGATCATCCAACATGCGGTCTGGCTGTATTTCCGCTTTCCCCTG
>CAXMRP010000149.1:0-36407 GCA_964196155.1 uncultured Polyangiaceae bacterium | reverse complement strand
GCCGGCATTTTGGCGGCATGGACTATAATCAGATCGGCGAGGCGCTCCACATACAACGATCCTTCCACCGTGCGCTGGATCAGGACGTTGCGGCCATCATCGGGATCGCGTTTGCGGGTCAAAAGCCCGAGCCGACCCATGAAATCAAGGGCGCGGGTGATCACCGGCTTGGTGACGCCAAGCTTGGCGGCAAGGCCCCGGATCGTGTGGGGTTGCGGCTCCAGATAGACGGTCAGCAATATCGTCACCTGACGCGCCGACAGATCCGGCTCGTCATCGCGCACCAGGGCGAGATTGATATCGTGCCACAGATGCAAGGTCTGAACGGGGCGCAGTTCCACTGCCATCGATCACAACGCAAAATTGTTTCGGAAGCGAACCGATTAAACGCCGCAACAGGCAGATGTGCAAGTCAAGCCTTGCCATACCGTCTGGACAGGCAATCAAACAGCGACCGGATTGCCTGCGCATCGCCGCCGGCCGGAGCCCACGGACGCGCTTCAGGTGCCCAACCATAGATGTCAAAGTGTGCGTAGGTCGTCCCGGCATCGACAAAGCGATTGAGAAAGAGCGCCGCGATCGACGCGCCGGCAAACGCCTTGCCGCCGATGTGGCTCAGGTCGGCAACCTTTGAGTCCAGCCACTTGTCGTAGGGCCGCCACAGGGGCAGGCGCCAGACCGGATCATATTGTGCCTCGGCGCTGGCAAGAATGTCGGCGACAAACCCGTCATCATGGCTGAAAAGCGGGACGAGATCGGGACCGACAGCCACCCGTGCCGCGCCGGTCAGGGTTGCCATCGATACCAGAAGATCGGGGGCCTCCTCATCGGCGCGGGCCAGCGCATCGGCGAGGACCAGCCGGCCTTCGGCATCGGTGTTGCCGATCTCGACGGTCAGGCCCTTGCGGCTCTTGAAGATATCGCCGGGGCGGAAGGCGCGGCCGGATACGGCATTTTCCACTGCCGGGATCAGCACCCGCAGCCGCACCGGCAGACCTGCATCCATGATCATCGACGCCAGCCCGATGGTTGCGGCGGCGCCGCCCATATCCTTTTTCATCAGCGCCATGCCGGCCGCCGGTTTCAGATCGAGGCCGCCGGTGTCGAACACCACGCCCTTGCCGACCAGCGTGATCTTCGGGTGGGCCGGGTCGCCCCATGTCATGTCGGCCAGAAGCGGCGCGCGGTCGCTGGCGGCGCCAACCGCGTGGACCAGCGGATATTCCGTCTCCAGATCAGCGCCAGTGACCGTGTGAAATTTCGCGCCGTGGACCGATGCGAGGCTTTCGACAGCGCCGGCCAGTTCGGCCGGGCCGAGATCATTGGCTGGCCGGTTGATCAGGTCGCGGGCGCGATAAACACCATCAGTAATGCGGCGGATTTCTTCGGTGTCGATTTGGGGACCGGCAACAAGGTGGCTGCGAAGCGGCGGCACTTTCTTGTAGGCATCGAAGCGATAGGCCCCAAGTGCGAAAGCCAGGGTGGCAAGGCGCGGATCAAACGGCTGATCGTCGGCGTCGAACAGGCCTTGCGTGCCTTCATCAAACCGGAAATTGCCGGCCGGCAGGGCTTTTGCCAGCTTGCCTGGCAGGAGCGGTGAACGTGCCGGCGCATTGGCGGATCCCAGGCCAAACAGAACCGCCGCCAGGCTTCCAGTATCGCCGGGAAGGCACAGGGTCTGCCCTGCCTCGGCCGTAAATCCCATAATACCGGCATAGGTCCGTGCCGTCTCCGGCAGTGTTTCCAGCACCCGCGCCACCGTATCTGGCGTGACGGGATGGACGGGAATGGCCGGGCCGCCGGCCTCGCCGGGCGAAAGGATTGCGTCGGTTACCATGGATTGCCTGTCACATTGATCCGCGCCGTATTGCCCGGCCCGGGTAATTACATTGAGATTGCCGGTTCTTTTGGCGGTTTGTCGGTGACTTGTCGATCCGGTGTGGCAATTGGGTCATTGCCGGTGACATCTTTTGTTAACGTTAACGGACCGTTAGCCAGTGCCGCCTAATCCTGTGCCAGACAAAAGGCAATCCTGTCCGGGATTAGACGCGGGCACCAGCGAAGCGAGACGGCAGCCATGACGAATGATCTGAACATCACTCAACCGGGCTATCGGGTCAGCGATCGGGTCACCCATCTATACAGCTCCGGGAAACGTCAGCGTGCCGGCATTCGGGCTTTCGTCCTCGTTACGGCGGCGCTGACCGTGGCCGGTTGCCAAACCAACAAGGGCGACACGGATGCGTCGACGGCGCTCTATACCGGCTCCATAGGCCAGTCGGCGACGATCGAGGCATCGAACCTGACCCCCGAAACCGCGCTGGACGAAGTGCAGCGCTGGGGCAAGGCCTATACGGCCGATGAAAAGGACAAGGTCGCGGCGCTGAATTATTCCGCGGCGCTGCGTGCCGCCGGTGAAAAGCAGCAGGCGGTGGCGATCATGCGCAAGGCGTCGATCTATCACCCCAAGGACCGGGAAGTGCTGGCCGCCTATGGCAAGGCGCTTGCCGACAATGGCCGGTTCCGTGAGGCCCTGGCGACCATCCAGCGCGCCCAGCATCGCGACAATCCGGACTGGCGGCTGCTGGCAACCGAAGGCGGCATCATGGACTCGATCGGTCAGCACGATGCGGCGCGCACCGTCTACCGGCAGGCAATGGTCCTGGCCCCGAACGAACCTCAGATCCTGAACAATCTGGGCATGTCCTATGTGTTGACCGGGGAACTGGATCAGGCCGAGGAAGTTCTGCGGGACGCCCTGTCGCAGCCCAACGCGACGATCCGCTCGCGCCAGAATCTGGCGCTGGTACTGGGCCTGAAAGGCCAGTTCAAGGAAGCCGAGCGCATTGCAACGCGGGATGTTTCACCGACGCAGGCCAAGGCCAACATGGCGCTGTTGCGCGACATGCTCAACCAGAGCAATACCTGGCAGGACATCGCCGCCGAGGGCTAAGCCGCCCGTCGCCTATTATAGGCCGTGCCGCCGGCACAGTGTGCCCGGTGAACAGAAGCAGCAGGAACGTGCTCGCGCGCCCTATTCCGCCGCCTCGCGATACTCTGTCTCGTCATAACTGACGCTGGCATCAGATCGGCGCAGCCATTCCTCGGCGATCGTATCGTTGCGCAAGACTCCAAAGCCATGGCGATACATCTGCCCAAGGCGATAGCGCGCCTGCGCATCACCGCCATCGGCGGCCCGGTTCAACCAGTCCAGCGCCCGATCGAAGTCTCGTTCAAAACCGCGGCCATACTGGAACAACAGTCCGAGATAGTATTGAGCCTGAGGATTGCTGCCATTGGCAACACTCATCAGCCGCTCTGCCATCAGCCCGGCTTCGAGACGATTGTCACACTCATCTTGATAAAGATTGACGAGATAATATTGTGCCCGGGGGTCGCCCTCATCGGCCAACGGTTCCCAACAGGCACGAGCAGACCCGATATCGCGACGAGATTTCGCCGCCAGGCCATCTGATAACGCACGCATACACTACTCCAGCGCGTTGCCCGATCGCCGCCGCGATCACGCTTCACCTCCCCGCGCTAACTTATGTGTTGCACGATAGCGTATCTGGCACAATGTGCCAACTGTTTGATATTCAAGCTGATTAGCCGACTGATTAACAAAATTGACGATTGCCGGATGTTCAGGGTGCGCCGGAATTTGCGCAAAAAAATAGGCCGGGCGCGGGCCCGGCCAATCGGTACAGAACCGATTGCGCTCAGCTTGCGCCAACAGAAGACAGAACTTCGCCGATTTTTTCGTTGGCGGCCTTCTGGGTCTTGGTGGTGAATGTCGAGGAAATCGACTTCTTGCCGCCGTAATGCTTCTGGATGGATTCCGGCAGCTCGATCTTGATTTTGACTTTGTGTTGCATGTTGCTCTCCTTTGGTGATGACCCCTGCCCCTTAAAGAAGTTTGGTTACGAAGGTACTAACCGATGGTCAGCAACAAATGATCAGACGAATGGATATCTGGCGAGGACTGTTCAAAAAGACTTGTAATCATCGCTTCGCTCTTCCCGAAAACCGGTGCCCACTTTTCGGAGCGTGCCTTAACCCGGCTTGTAATCGCGGGCGGCTTCGGGGTCCGCCGATGAAAACGGCAGCGCCAGCAGTTCCGTCCAGGCTGCCTCGGGGATCGGCCAGTTGGCCCATTCGACCGTCTGGTGAACCCGCTCGGGCCGGCTGACACCGCAAATCGTCGAAACGATATCGGGATCGCGCATCGAGAATTGCAAGGCAGCGGCGCCGGGCGGAATATCGTGGCGGGCACAGATCGCTTCGATCTCACGAATGGGATCGAGCATTTCATCGGAGGCCATCTGGTAGACATAGCGCGGGAATTCAGCGACGCCCTTGGCCAGCACACCACCGCAATAGGGCGCGGCGTTGAGGACGGCGATGCCACGCTCGCGGGCCAGTTCGATCATCGGCGTGGCATTGCGGTTGGCCAGAGTGTAGCGGTTGTGGGTGATCAGCGCATCGAACGGCCAGTCCTTGAGGATCGGCGTCATAATATCGATGCGTCCGGCGGCCAGACCGACCGCGTCGGCGATCCCTTCCTCCTTGAGGCGGAACAGTTCATCGACCGCACCACCCGATTTTGTGACGTCGCCCAGATCGGCGGCGTATTCGGGGTCGTGCAGGTGCAGGATCTGCACATGGTCCACACTGAGCGCGGTGAGGCTTTCGTCCAGTGAGCGGCGCACCCGATCGGCATCGAAGCGGTTCGTTTCCAGGTCGCGATCGATTTTTGTCGACAGGATGAAGCCGTCCGGCAAACCACCGCGCTCGCGAATTGCCGCACCAACCCGCTCCTCGCTGCGGCCAAATCCATAATTGCGCGCGGTATCGAGCGTCCGGGCCGGGCCATCAAAGATGGCATTGAGCGTTTCGCGGGCCCGCGCTTCATCGACATCATAGCCATAGGTGATCGGCATATTGCCCAGCGACGAAGTGCCGAAACAGATGCCCGGCATCTCAAGGCCGGTCCCTGCCACCGGCTTCGTTGCCACAGCTGGGCTGTTTGATTGTTCGCTGCTGTTTGTTTGTTCATTGTCCGAAACTGGCATGTGTATTCTCCATCCGCGCTATTTTCGCAAAACAGTTGCAGCCACCAGCGGCAATGTCCAGACGATCCGATGCCGCGCCGGCAGGTAGATGGGGGGACCGGTGGCTATTCACCTTGAAATGTCCAATCGGATGATGTCTACTTTTCAGAACAAGTCCGCGCTGCCGGACAATGTAGCGCTAATCATGCCGCCGCAAAAATGCAGGTTCGGTCGGGAGGGAACTCCAGAAATGACAGTTCTGGAACTACAGAATATCGTGAAGAATTTCGGCGCCATCCAGGCGCTGCAAGGCGTCGACTTTACGATTGCCGAAGGCGAAGCGGTTGGCCTGATGGGCGACAATGGTGCCGGCAAATCGACGATGGTCAAGATTATCGCCGGTAACTATCCGCCCAATTCGGGCTCGATCCTGGTCGAGGACCAAGAGGTCCATTTCAACCAGCCGGTCGATGCGCGCAAGGCGGGCATTGAGGTTGTTTATCAGGATCTGGCGCTTTGCGACAATTTGACCGCGGCGGCAAATGTATTTCTCGGACGGGAAATCCGGCGGCGCATCGGGCCGATCAAGCCCCTTGACTTTCGCGCCATGTTCAAGAAATCGGCCGAGCTGTTTGCCGAGCTGAAATCGGAGACCCGTCCACGAGACTTGGTGCGGCTAATGTCCGGTGGCCAGCGGCAGGCAGTCGCAATCGCACGCACGCGGCTGAGCGACCCGAAGATCGTCCTGATGGACGAGCCGACGGCCGCGATCTCGGTGCGTCAGGTGGCAGAAGTTCTGGACCTGATCAAGCGCCTTAAAGACACCGGCCATGCCATCGTTCTGATTTCCCATCGCATGCCTGACGTGTTTGCCGTGTGCGACCGGGTGGCGGTGCTGCGCCGGGGTACCAAGGTTGCCGATAAAAACGCGGTCGACACCTCGCCAGAAGAAATCACCGGACTGATCACGGGAGCGATTCATGCCGCCTGAAGCCGCACAGGATGCGGGGCACGCCGTGATTGGCGATATCGCCGACATCGAAGAACGTTCATTTCTCCAGAAAATCCTAACCAGTCAGCCATTCTGGGTTACGGTTGTGCTGCTGGCGATTTCGATCGCGATCGGGCTATACCAGCCGAGCTTTCTGACTGCACAGAACATGGGGAATATCACCCGGAATTTCGCCGTCTTCGGGATTATGGCGCTGCGAATGACCTGCGTGATCATTGTCGCCGGCATCGACCTTTCCGTCGGCTCGATAATGGGTTTTGTTGCCATCGTCGCGGGCCTGTTCCTGACATCGGAATATCCCTGGTATGTGGCCTTTGCCATGGGCATGGTGGCCGGGCTCGCCTGCGGTGCGGTGAACGGGTTCCTGATCGCCTATGTGGGCATGCCGCCATTTGTCGTGACGCTCGGCATGATGTCGATTGTGCGGTCGCTCGCCGTTGTCGCTTCGGGCAACCGGATGCTCTATCAGTTTGGGCCGGATGCGCCGATCGTGAAGGCGATAGGCCAGGGCAAATTTCCGCCAAAAGTGGCAGGCGATTTCTGGCCCGACTGGATACCGGCCTTTTCGTCGCATTTCTGGATCATGGTGATATTGGCGCTGTTGGTGGGCTATGTCTTCAAGTACTCGGTTTGGGGCCGCCACCTGTTCGCCATCGGCGGCAACGAACATGCCGCGCGCCTAACCGGCGTGAACGTCAATTTGATCAAGTTCCAAGTCTATGTCTTTTCGGCGTTTTGCGCGACGGTTTCGGCATTGCTGATCCTTGGCTACACCGGATCGGCGATCAACGCGCTGGGCCAGACCTATGAGCTGCGGGTCATCGCCGCCACGGTCATCGGCGGCGCGAACCTGATGGGCGGATCGGGCACAGCCTATGGGGCGATCGTCGGTGCGGCCCTGCTGGAAGTCATCCGCAATGCCCTGATCATGGCCGGGATCGATTCCAATTGGCAGGGTGCCTTTGTCGGGCTCTTCATCGTTCTGGCCGTCCTGATCGGGCTGCGGAACAACGGCAACAATATTTTTGCAACACTGAGGAATACGATCCTGCCCCGGCGGGATCGTTAATCGCGCCGCCCCAGTGAAGGGGTGGCGTCAACAAGGGAGAAAAAGCGTGAAAAAGCTACTTATTACAACGGTGCTTGCCGTATCGGCCATTTCGGTCGGTTCAGCGGCGATAGCCGAGAACATCTTCGCCCTGGTTCCGAAGAACATGAACAATCCGTTCTTCGATCAGGCCCGCGACGGCTGCAAGAAGGCCGAGGCGGAATCGAACGGCGAATTCAAATGCGAATATATCGGTCCCGGTGAACATGGCGGGGGCGACGAGCAGGTGCAGATTGTCATGGATCTGATCGCCCGCGGCGACGTCAAGGGCCTCGGCATATCACCGTCCAACGCGGCTGCCATGTCCGTTGCGGCCGAGGCGGCCAAGGAGGCCGGCATTCCGGTCATCACCTGGGACTCCGACCTGCTCGATACGAGCCTGCGCGTAGCCTATATCGGCACGCACAATTACGAGATTGGCGTGAACCTTGCCAAGCTCACCATGGAGATCAAGCCGGACGGCGGAACCGTCTGCATCCAGTCAGGCGGCGCGGCGGCGGCCAACCACAATGAGCGCATGCAGGGCATCCGCGACACGCTAGGCGGTATGGCGATGGGTGCCAGCGAGTCACCCGGCAATCGTCTTGAAGACACCAATGGCTGGACTGAGGCCAAAGGCTGCCCGCTCTATACCGACGATGATTTCCCGCGTTCGGTGCAGCAGTTCGAGGACTTCATGGCCGCAAACCCTGATGTTGACGCTTTCCTGCCGACCGGCGGTTTCCCGCAGTTCGTGCCGGACGCCAACCGGGCCGCGGTTGAACCCTACAAGGGCATGATCGCTGACGGATCGCTGGCGCTCGTGGTGGCGGACACGCTGCCGGTGCAGATCGACCAGATGAAGGAAGGCTTCTCGGCCGGACAGGTTGGTCAGCGGCCTTTCGAGATGGGTTACAGGGTCATGCAGGCGTTTGCTCAAATGGCAGCGGGCGGCGCTGCGCCGGCGGACCCGACCTACACGGGTCTGGACGTCTGCACGCCAGAGACGGCCGACACCTGCATCGCGCAGTAATCGTCGGATAGGGCCGTCCGGCAGGGCCAGATCACCCTGCGGGACGCCGCATATTCGGATCGCCAAAACGAAGGGCGGAACCACGGTTCCGCCCATTGCTTTTATAAAATTCATGCAGACGGGTGCCTGCCCGCCCGGATCCGGGATTTACACAGTCATCGCTTACAAGGCCATCGGTGCTTCCGGTGTCGGTGGCCCGGCCTCGTAGCCGCCCCAGACCGACTGATCGAAATCGATCACAGATCCTGTCATCATGCCGGATTCCTCAGAAGCCAGGAAGGCGACGCCGCGAGCGACTTCGCGGGGATCAAGGAGGCGGCCAAAGGGCTGCTCGGTCGCCGCGTCCTCCAGCCAGTTTTCCTCAGCGCCGTGATATTCGCGCTGGATTCGGTCTTCGCCATCGGACGCCATCCAGCCGATATTGAGCTGATTGCAACGGATGCGGTTGCGCAAAAGGGCAAAGCCGGTGTTGCGGGTCAGCGTCGCCAGCGCGCCCTTGGACGAACAATAGGGCGAGATGAAAGGCTGGCCGGCCTTTGCCGACATCGAGCCGATATTGATGATCGCGCCGGCGATGCCTTCGCGAATCATGATTTTTATCGTTTCCTGCATCAGGAAAAACGGCGCCCGGACATTGACCGCGAACATGGCGTCGAACAGTTCCGGTGATGTGTCGAGTATGGTGCCGCGATCCGTCAGCCCGGCAGCATTGACCAGAATATCGACGCGGCCGAAGGCCTTGTCGGCAAGGGCAATGGCGGCGCGGCAATCATCGACGGATTCCAGATCGGTCCGAACGAATCTGACGTCGCAACCGGTGGCTTCGCCGATTTGCACGGCAACCGCCTCGCCCTTGTCGGTGCTGCGCCCGCAAGTGACGATGCCGGCGGCACCGCGCTCGGCCAAAAGTGTCGCAATCGCCACGCCCAGGCCTTGCGTTCCGCCGGTAACAACGGCGAATTTTCCATCCAGTTGAGCCATATTATTCCTCGATATCGTATCCGGCGGCATTCAGTGCCTCGACCAGCGCTTCATGACCGATCCGGGCATATTCCAGTGGCGGTGCCTTGACCGGATCCTGCTCGGCTTCGACGACGAACCAGCCCTCATAACCGGCATCGGCCAGCCGCATGATGATCTCGCCGAAATCCAGCGCGCCGTCGCCGGGCACGGTGAAGGCGCCCTTCAGCACGGCATCAAGAAAGGATTCGCTGGTCCGGTCGAGGGCGTCGATGACGTCGGCGCGAACGTCCTTGGTATGGACGTGGACAATCCGCGAACCGTGCTTCTTGATCACTTCCATGACATCGCCACCGGCAAAGGCCATGTGGCCGGCGTCATATAACAGGCCCACCGCTTCGCCGGTATGGTTCATCAACAGGTCAAGATCGCGCTCGGTCTCGATTGCCGTTGCCATATGATGGTGAAAGGCGAGCGGTACGCCCTCGTCGGCGCAGAACTCGGCAAACTCCGTCAGACGGTGGCCATAGTCGCGGATATCGGCCTCATTGAGCATTCGGCGGGTGACCAGCGGTGCATCCCGTTTGTTCTGAATTGTGCCGGCCGTTTCGCCATAGGCAAGGCAGGCGGCGCCCAGATCGCGAAACAGGGTAAGCTGGCTGTGCGCCTGATCCATTTCCGACGACAGGTCATTGTCGAGCATGGTGCCCGAATACCAGCCCGAAACCAGCGCCAGTTCGTGATCGTCTAGGATCGGCCCGAGCTCGTCGCTGGTGGTCGGGAATTTTCCGCCGGTCTCGACACCGGAAAAGCCGGCCTGGCGGCTTTCGGTCAGGCAAGTTTCGAGTGGCGTTTCGCCGCCCAGTTCCGGCAGGTCGTCATTCGACCATGCAATCGGGGCAATGCCCAATCTGGCTTTCATTGTGATACCTTCCCTTAGACGCCGATACGCTGTTTCTTGCGGGCCTCGACATGATCGGCGCGGGCGGCGCGAACGCTTTCCTTGTCGCTGACTTCAGGCACGCCGACAACCCACCAGGCATCGCCCGGCGCCCACTCAAATCCGTCACAGACGATGGAAATGACCGTGGTGCGGTCGGTGGAATAGGCCCAGTCGAGCGCCTGTTCCAGATCGCCAATGCTTTCGACCTTGCGGGCCAGCGCACCCATGGACTCGGCATGTTTTGCGAAGTCGACCGCGAACGGTTCCTTGACCCGGCAATCCTTGATCATGTTGTTGAAGGACTGTCCGCCCTTAAAATTTTGCAACCGGTTGATGATGGCATAGCCACCATTGTCGCAAACGACGATGATCAGTTTGTGGCCGGACAGAACCGTTGAATAGATGTCCGAATTCATCATCATATAGGTGCCGTCGCCAACCATGACGATGGGCGTGCGGGTAGGATCGGCCATGGCCGCTCCCCAACCTGCGGAAATCTCGTAACCCATTGTAGAATAACCGAATTCGCAATCGAATGTGCCAGTCGCCTTGACGCGCCAACCTTTGGTTGTCTCGCCGGGCAGGCCGCCAGCGGCTGTAATCAGCCGGTCGCGGTCGGGCGCGCGGCGGTTTACCGCACCAACAATCTGGGAATAGGTCGGTACCGGTGTGTTGGTTGGTTTTTGCAGATCGTCCAACAGCGCATTCCAGCTGGCAAACTCTGCCTGCCCCTTGGCCATCCAGGGAGCATCCGCAGTCCAGTCACCAAGCAGCTGATCGAGTTCTGCGACAGTTGCCCGTGCATCGCCGGTAACAGCCAATGCACGGTGTTTTGTCGCGTCATAGCGGGCAGCGTTGATTGAGACAAACTTTGCATCGCGAGTAAAAGTTGACCAGGAACCGGTTGTGAAATCCTGCAACCTTGTGCCGACTGCGATGATGACATCCGCCTCTTGCGCGAGCGCGTTGGCCGATGCCGAACCAATAACGCCGATCGGCCCGATATGAGCCGGGTGATTGTGTGTCACCGCACCCTTGCCCGCGATGGTCTCGGTCAATGGAATGCCGTGCTTTGTGGCAAAATCGCCAACGACATCTTCTGCCAACGAATAGAGCACACCGCCACCGGAAATCAGCAACGGGCGCTTTGCCGACCTGATGATTTCGGCTGCCTTGGCCAACCGGTCAGCATCGGCGCGCGGCCGGGGAATGGTGTGAACAATCGGCTCGAAAAATTCTTTCGGATAGTCGCATGCCAGTTCCTGCACATCCTGGCAAAGGCTGATGAAGGCCGGTCCGCAATCGCCCGGATCAAGCATAGTGGCGACCGCCTGGGGCAGTGAGGAAATGATCTGCTCGGGATGCGTGATGCGATCCCAATAGCGGGTTACCGCCTTGAAACCGTCATTGACCGTGGTGGTGGGATTGTTGAAATGCTCAACTTGCTGCAGCACCGGGTCCGGGCGGCGATTAGCGAATGTATCCCCTCCCAGGAACAGTACAGGCAGACGGTTGGCGTGGGCCGCAGCGGCGGCCGTGATCATGTTTGTGGAGCCAGGTCCGATCGAGGCCAGCGCAACCATGATCTGCTGGCGGCGTTTGGCCTTGGTAAAACCAATGGCGGCAAGCGCCATGGATTGCTCGTTCTGGCCGCGCCATGTCGGCAGCGTGTCCTGAACGTCCTCCAGCGCTTCGGCCAGACAGGTGACATTGCCGTGACCGAAAATTGCGAATACACCGGCAAACAATGGAACGCGCTCGCCATCGATCATCGTGAACTGGTTGCACAGATAACGTACCAGCGCCTGACCAGTGGTGAGCCTGATTGTCGACCCTGTCATATCGTCCTGCCTTCCTGATCGCCCGAATTTTCATGTTGAATTTTGTGCTGAATATGGTTCGTAACCGCAATTCTTATTGACAAGTTCGGGCTACCGCAATGATCCTTGCGGCAATCAACAACAGTCTTACCGGGGGAATTACGAAATGCTGCAAATGGCCATCCTTGGATGCGGCCGCATCGGAAAGATGCACGCCGACAATCTGTCCAACCACGGGCGGGTAAAACTGGCTGCGGTCTATGATGTGCACCAACCGTCAGCGGATGAAGCTGCGACACAGTATCACTGCACGGCGGCCGGCGATGTCTCCGATATCATGAACGATAGCGCGATTGATGCGGTATTGATCGCGACTTCTACCGACACCCATGCTGACCTGATCGAAACGGCTGCCGCCGCCGGCAAGGCAATCCTGTGCGAAAAGCCGATTGATCTCTCTCTGGCGCGGGTCAACCAGTGCGCAGAGCGGATCAAGGGCGCTAACGTGCCGATCCAGATCGGTTTCAACCGGCGATTCGACCCCGGCCACCGGGCGGCGCGCGATGCCATGCTTGCCGGCGATATCGGCGACTTGCATCAGGTCATCATCACCTCGCGCGATCCGGAACTTCCGCCAAAGTCTTATCTGGAGGTTGCCGGCGGCCTGTTGCGCGACATGACCATCCACGATTTCGATATTGCCCGCTTCATGCTGAACGATGAGCCGGTGGAGGTGTTTGCGGTTGCCGATGCGCTGATCGATCCGGCGTTGGGCAAGGAACTCAATGAAGTCGACAGCGCGATGATCACAATGCGCACCGCTGATGGCAAAATGTGCAGTATCAACAATTCCCGCACCGCTGTTTACGGCTATGATCAACGCATCGAACTGCTTGGCAGCAACGGGATGCTGATTTCCGGCAATCGCAACAGCCATGGGCTGCAGCGTTATGGCAACACGGCAGTGGAAGCGGCAGAGCCTTATCAGCATTTTTTCATCGAGCGGTACCGTGAGGCTTTCATGGCCGAAATCGACGCATTCGTTGATGCGGTGGAAGCGGGCCGGCCGTGCGAGGTTGGATATGAGGACGGGCGGCGGGCGCTGATGCTGGCAGAGGCGGCCTATTTGTCGATTGCCGAAAAGCGCGCGGTGCGGGTCGACGAGATCGGCTGAACGCTACCAGCCCACAAAATTGAAGGAACCATTTATGAACCAACATCCAGCAATTGAGGCTGGCCGCACGGCGGTGATTACCGGCGCGGCCAGCGGCATTGGCCTGGCGGCGGCGGAGCGGTTTTTGAGCCTGGGCATGAATGTGGTGATGGCCGATATCAATGCCGAGATGCTGTCTGCCGAGGCGGAACGGCTGAAAAATCAAGGCGATAGCAACGGAAAAATTCTGACAGTTGTGACTGATGTTTCCAAGTCCTCGGATATTGAGACACTGCGGGACAAGGCTCTTGATGCCTTCGGCGATGTGGCGGTGTTGATGAACAATGCCGCCATCGAACAGTCGGGCAAGGCGCTGGAAGCGTCGGACACGTGGGAGCGGATCCTGTCGATCAACCTGATGGGGGTTATCCACGGCACGCAGGCCTTTGCGCCATCAATGATTGCCGGTCGCCGGCCGGGCGCGATCATCAACACGGGATCGAAACAAGGGATCACAAGTCCGCCGGGAAACGCAGCCTATAATGTCGCGAAAGCTGGCGTAAAATCTTTCTCCGAACAGATGGCGCACGAATTGCGCAACAGCGCCAACAGCAAGATCAGCGCACATCTTCTCATCCCTGGCTTCACGTTCACCGGCTTCACGCTGGTGAATTATTCAGAAAAACCTGATGATGCGTGGTGGCCGTCCCAGGTCATCGACCTGTTGATGACCAGTATCGCGGTGGGTGATTTTTACATCTTGTGCCCGGACAATGCGGTGACGCGCCAAATGGATGAAAAACGCATGGCATGGGCGATGGGTGATGTCATCGAAAACCGCCCGGCCCTGTCGCGCTGGCATCCTGACTGTGAAGCGGCTTTCGCCGCCTACATGGCGGAGTGAACCGCCCGCCCGAGCGGAGATTCTGGTGCGCGGTGCTTTGCCTCAGTCGGCGGGGAATTTCAACTGGGGCTGGCCGAGTGCCTCGGGTCCCAGCGCCGTGTAGCCGCCATCGACAGCCAGATCCGTGCCGGTGATGAACGAGGCCGCCGGCGATAATAGATAGCAAATGCCGCTGGCGATTTCCGCCGGTTCGGCCATACGGCCCAGGCACTGGAATTCGGCGGCAAAGGCATCGGCGCGCTCGCGGCTGCCATAGCGGTTTTCGATGTTGCGGCTCCAGGTCCAGCCCGGTGACAGTGTGTTGACGCGAATATTCTTCGGCGCAAGCTGCACGCCGCCGGTTTTGGCGAGCATCAACAGCGCGGCTTTTGAGGCTGGATAAACCATTCGGTTGGGCTGGGCACGAAAACCGCTGATCGAGGCGACATAGACCACCGCGCCGCCGCCGCGTTGCTCCAGGTATGGCACAGCCTTTTGGGTCAGGATCGCCGGAGAGACAATGTTGATGTTGAGCGCCTCCAGCCAGTCAGCGCGGCTGGTGTCATACAGCGCATCGTTGAATGTCGCTGCGGCGCTGACCACGCCATCGATGCCGCCAAAGCGGCTGGCTGCCTCGGCGAGCGCTGAGTCCAGAAAGGCATCGTCCGTGGCGTCGCCGACCAGAAAGTTGCCGCTGTCGCCCAAGACGTCGCGGGTCTCGTCGGCATAGGCATCGTTGCGGTCGCACAGCACGATCTTGCCGCCTTCGCCAATCACCTGTTCGGCCAGCGCCTTGGCGATCAACGATCCGCCGCCGGTTGCGACAATGACCTTGCCATCCAGTCCCATCATTTGAATTCTCCCCGACATTTTCGGCTGTTCTTTTCGGGGTTATTCCTAGTCCGGAAATCAGGCAACTGGAAGCCCGCCGGTGTGGGTCAGGAACGCGATTATTTCCTCCAGCCCGACCCGGCGGGACATGTCGGTAAACACATAAGGCAGATCGCCGCGCACCGTCTGCGTGTCATGGCGCATAACGTCGAGGTCAGCGCCGACATGGGGGGCCAGATCAGTTTTGTTGATGACCAGCAAATCGGATCGGGTGATCGCCGGGCCGCCTTTTCGCGGAATTTTTTCGCCCTGGCAGACCGAAATGACATAGATCGAAATATCGGCCAGCTCGGGCGAAAAAGTCGCGGCGAGATTGTCGCCACCGGACTCGATGAAAATCACATCCAGATCAGGAATACGGGCGTTGAGACCGGCAATCGCCTGCAAATTGATCGAGGCGTCCTCGCGGATCGCGGTGTGCGGGCAGCCGCCGGTTTCTACCCCGACGATGCGCTCTTCCGGCAGCGCCTGAAGCCGGGCGAGGATAAGCGCGTCTTCCGTGGAGTAGATATCGTTGGTCACCACGCCGATCGACCAGGTGTCGCGCATCGCCTTACACAACATTTCGGTGAGTGTGGTTTTGCCCGAGCCGACCGGGCCGCCGATACCGACCCGGAGCGGACCGTTTGACGAAGTGGGGGACAGGATTCCGGTCATGAGCGATAGAGCCTCACGGCCTGTGTTTCGTGGCGCATGGCGGCGATGTCGGCCATGAGTGCCGCGCTGCCAAGATTATCAAGGGTCGCTGCCATGGCTTCCTGCGCCAGCGCCTGGCAGTCGCCATGAAAACCGGCCACCAGCGCTTGGCCCGCCGTCGAACCAATCGGGATCAGTCGCACACCGACCGAGACCAAATTGGCGGCAAAGGCCTGCAAGTAAGCCTGGATTGTCAGTTCCAGCGGCAGGTCCAGGGCCTGCGCCGCGCGGCCAACCGCCACCGGATAGGCCGCCGGTTCCAGCGCGATGTTCCACGCCGCTGAAGTAGTTTCAGCGAAGGCCCCGCCTTGCGCCATGGATTCCAGCTTGCGCTCTTTCGAAGGTTGGAGTGCGGCGGCAAGTTCAGCGATTTCGGCATCGTCCGGGTCGCGATAGGCTGCGGCGAGCAGGATTGCATCGTTGCGGCCTGCACCGTGGGTGAGACAATCGGTGACCCAGCTGCGCAGGGATATTTCATCGTCGATATCGCCATTGCCAATGGCCCATTCCAACCCGTGGGAATAGGCGAATGCGCCAACCGGATAGGCCGGGGAAAACCATGCGGCGAGCACGTAATGGGGATCAGCCATTGTGGCCATGGCTGTGAGAGTGGGCGTGATGATCGTAATTATTCTGGACGCTCTGCCTATAAGCGCCGGCTTCGGGATCAAACGGCGCGTCGATTTCCTGCACTGTTCCGCCCAACCCCTCGATCATGTCGCCGATGACGGGATCGCGGCGGATCAGGATATGGCCGGGAAAAATCTGCGCCGGCAAATGGCGGTTGCCCAACTGCCAGGCAAGCTGGATCAAATGGATGGCGTCGCGGGCGCGGATTTCATAGAGCGCTTCCTGGGCGGCGCGCACTTCGATCACCCGGCCATCGTCCAGCATCAGCCCGTCGCCGTGGCGCAGCAACCGGGCTTGCGGCAAATCCAGCATGAAATCGATGCACACTGTTCCGCCGTGACCATCGGAACGCATGGCGATCCGCCGCCGATGCCGGGCGGTCTCGTCCAGCGTGATGGTGTCAGCGGGATCGCTGAAAGAGCAGGTGACAGTGGCGGCTGTTGGCATGGCGGCCGTCACGCACCGGCAATGATTGTTTCGATTTTGAGCACCGGATGACCGGTCAGGTCCTTGGCCAATTCGCCGATAACCCGATCCTGAACTTCCTTGTGCAGAACCTTGCGGATTTCGCCAAGCACCGGCGGCGGGGCGACCAGCACCAGACTGTCAAACCGTCCGCGATGGGCATCGCGATAAAGGCGGCCAGCGATCTCGCGGGCGAAATCTTCCTTGGCCAGCCGGTGCCAGTCAGTCTCCTGAACCGCACTCTTGTGCTGACCAGGTCCGTCGGCCAGCCGGCCGGGGCGCTCCACCCCTTGTGCGCCGGTGGCGGGATTGTCCTGAGCTTCCTCGCGAAAGACCTGAAGGTTGGGATAGAGGCCGTCGCCCTCATTGCGCAGGAACAGCGCCTTTTCGCCGTCCATGACGACGACCCATGTGCCGTGTTTCATCTTTGTGGTGCTCATGCCGGATGTCCGCTGATTGTTGTTTCCGCAAGCCGATCTGCCAGACCGAAATCCTAGCACGCCGGCGGGTAGATCAGGATGAAAAAATGGGCGTAAGGTACGGCGGAATTACCGCGGCGTGGGCAGAAAACCGACGAGGCCGGTGGCGGGCGGTCTCATCCCGCGTGATGGTGTCAGCGGGATCGCTGAAGAAGCGGGTGACAGTGGTGGCTGTGCCGGGTGTCATGAAAATTCGAGTTGTTGAAAGGTAATTCTTTCAGCGATGTCAGAGATCGGAACCAGAGTTTATCTGCCCAGATTCGACAAATTTCGCATACAATATCCGCCGCATTGCGATATCTTTCTTGAGAAACTCCGCTGTGTACTTGGCGCTAATTTCCACTTCAGCATTGCGATACGGTGCGAAATCAAATGCTTCCGGAATTGTGCATTTTATCACTAAATCAAAAGCAGTCATAGCAATTGTCAGCTGGGAATTATCGATAACTCTTAAATATGAAATACATAATCCAATAATTAATTCCAAATCTTCTACTGGAATAATTCCAGTAATTTCACCGGGATCGTGATCTGCATGCTTTAAGAAATTGGCTCGAATCTTGATTTTTTTAATTGCATCCCTTGATGTTTTTTCCCAAAAATCTCGATGTACCTCTGGGAATTTATGTTTTGCCAACCCATCGAGTACGCCTAAAGCTGCGTTTGCGAGTGTATAAGCTGCGACCACACTTTTTTCTGATGACCACAAATAGATGGCCGTCTCAAGCTGTTCGACCGCAGTCTCCAACTTTGTGAGATCACCACTCAAAACAGAAAATAACGCTGCGCCATGGCCAGTTCCGTGGCGGGTTCGCAGGTGAGCAGTTCGCCGTCGGCGTGGACAAGATAGGTTTCCGGGTCGACGTCGATTTCCGGCGTCGCGTCGTTGAGCTTCATCGCCGATTTGGAGATGCCGCCTCTTGTGTTTGACACCGGCACCAGCGCCTTTTCGATTCCCAGCTGATCGGCCAGACTGGTTTCGCTCGCCGCCCTGGACACAAAGGTCACCGACGAGGCGGTGAGGGATTTGCCGAAGGCGCCGAACATCGGGCGGTAGTGGACTGGCTGGGGCGTCGGGATCGATGCGTTGGGGTCGCCCATGGGCGCTGCGGCGATGGTGCCGCCGACAAGCACCATGTCGGGTTTGACGCCGAAGAAGGCCGGATCCCATAGCACCAGATCGGCGCGCTTGCCGACTTCGACCGAGCCGATATCGCCGGCCATGCCATGGGCGATTGCCGGGTTGATGGTGTATTTGGCGATATAGCGGCGCACACGGAAATTGTCGTTGTCGCCGGTCTCTTCGGCCAGCCGGCCACGCTGGCGTTTCATCTTGTCGGCGGTCTGCCAAGTACGGATCAGCACTTCGCCGACCCGGCCCATGGCCTGACTGTCCGAAGCGATGATCGAGAATGCGCCCATGTCGTGGAGAATGTCTTCGGCGGCGATGGTCTCCCTGCGGATGCGGCTTTCGGCAAAGGCCACGTCCTCGGGAATATTGGCGTCCAGATGGTGGCAGACCATCAGCATGTCGAGGTGCTCGTCGATTGTGTTGACGGTATAGGGCCTTGTCGGGTTGGTCGACGAGGGCAGGACGTTTTGCAGGCCGCAAATCTTGATGATGTCCGGCGCGTGGCCGCCGCCGGCCCCTTCGGTGTGGTAGGCGTGGATGGTGCGGTCCTTGAAGGCCGATACGGTGTTTTCGACGAAACCTGATTCATTCAGCGTGTCGGTGTGGATCATCACCTGCACGTCGTGATCGTCGGCAACTGTAAGACAACAGTCGATGGCACCGGGCGTGGTGCCCCAATCCTCGTGCAGCTTGAGGGCGCAGGCACCGGCCAGCACCTGCTCCTCCAGCGCAGCGGGCAGCGAGGTGTTGCCCTTGCCGGCAAAGCAGATATTCATCGCAAAGGCATCGGCTGCCTGGATCATCCGGCCGATATGCCAGGCGCCCGGCGTGCAGGTGGTGGCCAGCGTGCCGTGGGCCGGGCCGGTGCCGCCGCCGAGCATGGTGGTGACGCCGGACATCAGCGCCTCGTCGATCTGCTGGGGGCAGATGAAATGAATGTGGGCGTCGAAACCGCCAGCGGTGAGGATCTTGCCCTCGCCGGCGATGCCCTCGGTGCCGGGGCCGATGATGATATCGACGCCTGATTGGGTGTCGGGATTGCCGGCCTTGCCGATGGCGACAATGCGGCCATCCTTGAGGCCAACGTCCGCCTTGACGATGCCGGTCCAGTCAACGATCAGCGCATTGGTGATGACCGTATCGACGGCGCCATCGGCGCGCGCAACCTGGCTTTGGCCCATGCCGTCGCGGATCACCTTGCCGCCGCCGAATTTCACCTCTTCGCCGTAGGTGGTGAAGTCGCGCTCCACCTCAATGAACAGTTCGGTGTCGGCCAGCCGCACCTTGTCGCCGGTAGTCGGGCCGAACATGGCCGCATAGGCAGCACGGGAGATTTTGGCGGGCATAGTCAAAACCCTTGCTTATCGCTCGTTAAATGGAATGGACTTCGGCAATTTGGAATAAGGGTCAATAATCAATAATTCTCCCGACGAAATAGTCATGTACCTTAATCCAACAAACCTTGACCATGAAATCGCGGATGCATTGTGTATATCTACAATTATTCTCTTTCTTCCAATAAATTCTTTTGTCAATATTTCAATATATATTTGTAATCTATTTTGATATTCTTCCCATTTTAATATTTTCGCATCGAATATATCTGTATTATTTGATTTTTTAAATAAATTTCTTTTTATTAATTGATTATTTTTTACTTTATCTGTGCATGAATGCTTTGGCCATGGCCACCCTAAATCATTGAAAAACACACGACTTCCGTTTTTATCTTGATAGTAGAAAACTGATACGCCGCACACAGGGTAAACAGCATTTGGATTCACATATGAACTGATACCAACAAAATCATTTGAAAACTGCCCAGCAGGTTGCATCGGATAATACACTCCTCCCCAACCACAGTCGCAATTACTTGCATGATTATATCCGTTGCAACTCAAGACTAACTCCTCTCAAAGCGCTCCCATCACCATTTGATTGAAGCCGTAGACCGCCCGGCCACCGCCCAGCGGCACGAGGGTGACTTCGCGGCTTTGGCCGGGCTCAAAACGCACTGCCGTGCCGGCGGCGATATCGAGCCGCATGCCGCGTGCGGCATCGCGATCGAAATCCAACGCCGAGTTTGCTTCAAAAAAGTGGTAGTGGCTGCCGACCTGCACCGGGCGGTCGCCGGTGTTGGCCACTGTCAGGGTGATGGCCTCGGCACCGTCATTCAAGGTGATGTCGCCGGGGGCGGTGATGACTTCACCGGGGATCACTTTACCGGGCATGGGGGCGTCAGACGTCATCGTTTTGGCACCAGACGGGCAAGGCGGGATTTCAGGGCATCCCACGTCCATCCGGCAGTGCGCGGGTCGCGGCGCCAGGCCCAACCGAGGGCGCCGATGGTCACCGACAAAGCGGCCACGGCGATCAGAATATCGGTTGTCACTTTTGTTTGCTCCCATTTTTGCAGATCATTTCGTGACTGATCATGGCGCGCGCTCACCGGATCGGCTGGTGGACGGTCACCAGTTTGGTGCCGTCGGGAAAGGTCGCTTCCACCTGCACGTCGTGGATCATCTCGGCGATGCCTTCCATCACCTGCGAACGGGCCACCACATGAGCGCCAGCCTCCATCAGGTCGGCAACCGAGCGGCCATCGCGGGCGCCCTCTGTGACGAAATCGGAAATCAGCGCGATCGCTTCGGGATGGTTGAGCTTGACGCCGCGCTCCAGCCGCCGGCGGGCGACCATGGCGGCAGTGGCGATCAGCAATTTGTCTTTTTCGCGGGGGGTCAGTTTCATTGATGCCTCACGGCGTGTCGCCTTCCTGAATTAGCGGTCATCACACATGCCACACGCGGGGCAACGGGCGGCCGCCACGGATCAATTCTATCGCCGGGACGAGGATTTTGCGCAAGGCCATGCCGTCATTGCAGGCGATCCGCGCCACCAGCAGGCCATCGAATGCCGATGCGCCGCCTGCCGAACCCAAGATATCGCGCAAGCGGTCGATAAGCAGGTTGGTGTCCGGCGCGCAGACAAGCAGCGTGGCAATGGCGCGGTTGGCGGCCAAAACGCCGGCGCGGCGGGCGGTGGCTTCGATTTCGCCTTCCACACGCAGGGCATCAGCGAAGATCAACCTGCCATCGCGGCGGACCCGCCACTGATCGCGCAAAGAACCGGTTTGCAGCACCTCGCCCATCGCAGTGCGACCAAGAATGAAGGATTCCACCGCGATGAATTGCGCATCACCGGCAAGATCGACATTCATGCGGCGGGACAGCCGGCCGCCGTCATAGACGATGGTTTCCTGGGGCAGCCATGCCAGTTGCGCGCTGTCAGCAATGGCAATGTCAGTAGTGATGCGGGCCTCGGTGCGGCCGCTGGCGCGGTAGATTTTTTCGCAGGCCTGGGACGTGACTGTGACGTTGGTGCACTCTGCGGCGTCAAAGCGGTAGGCGAGCCGGTCGCCGCCAGTGACGCCGCCGGCGGTGTTGATCAGAACAGCCTGCGCGCCATTATTGTCGAAATTCCTGGCGTCGAAGTCCTTCGGGAACCGTACTTTCAGAGCGCCGGACTGGTGCAGGTTTTTCAGCCGCGTCGCGTCATCGTCGCCGCGCATGAATGAGACGGCGGCGGTTCCAACGCTGCGCTGAAGGGTTGCGGTATCCAACATCGGGCGATCATGGACGTTAATCGGCGCGACGGATACCAAATGCCTGCCGATGCCGATTTTGCACGCGCCGGGATTTTCCATGCGCTGCGATGAAAATGTGCTTTAATCGGTCGTTTCAGGGGACAAAGAGCCCCAAGCAGATTGATTGGGAGGGATTTATGAAACCTGGAACACTTCTTACTCGGGTGGCCGGCGCGATGCTTGCCAGTGCCTTGCTTGCTGGCGGAGCGGGCGCGCAGGACATGATCAAAATCGGCGCGTCGGCGCCCAAGACCGGGCCGCTGGCCGGGGGCGCCACCGTCACCCATTGGCCGGCGCTGCGGTTGTGGGTCAAGACTGTCAATGATGCCGGCGGTATTCAGGTCGGCAGCGAAAGGCGCAAAATCGAACTGATCGAACTGGACGACCGGACCTCCAACGCGGAAGCGGTGAAAAATATCCAGCGGCTGGCGACCGTCGACAAGGTCGATTTCATCATTGCGCCGTATGGTACCGGCATCAATATCGCCACCGCGCCTCTGATCGCCAAACACGGCTATCCGCACATTGCGGTGACCGCGATCACTGACAAAGTGGATGAACTGGCCGCCCGCTGGCCCAACACGTTCTGGACGCTAGGCACCTCAACGGCGTTCGCCAATTCGGTGGCCGATGTGTTGACCCAGTTGCGTGACGCCGGCGCCATCGGCGACAAGGTTGCCGTGGTCAATGTCGCCGACGCGTTCGGGATCGAATTGGCCAACGCCGGCAAACCGGCGATCGAGGCGGCCGGCTTCGAGATCGTCTATGACACCTCCTATCCGCTGGGCACGCAAGATCTGGCCCCGGTCATCAATGCGGCCAAGAGTGCCGATCCGGACGCGTTTATCGCCTTTTCCTACCCGCCTGACACCTTTGCGCTGACCGCGCAGGCAAAAATCGCCGATCTGGATGTCGGCGCGTTTTATGTCGGCGTCGCCACCGCTTTCCCGGCATTTCTGGGCGCGAACGGCGATGCTGCGGAGGGCATTTTGGGGGCTGGCGGCATCAATGCCACCACCGACAAGATGACGGCGTTTTACAAAAACCACATTTCGGCCACCGAATCCGCAGCCGATTACTGGGCCAGTCCGGTAATGTATGCCAGCCTGGAAATCCTCCAGCAGGCGATCGAGAAAGCCGGCACCATCGACCGGGCCAAGGTGATCGAAATCCTGACCGATGGTTCCTTCGACACGATCATGGGAACGGTCACCTTCGACGGCAACGTCAACCGGAATTTCTGGACCGTTGGCCAGTGGCAGAACGGCATATTCCACGGTGTCGCCTCGACCGGTCTGGACGGCGAAGTGACACCGGTGAAAAAGCCCGGCTGGAACTGACAACGGGTTGCGGCGGCTGGTCCGTCGCCTCCTGTGAACTTCTTTTGCCGGCTCGGGGCCTTCTCGCGCCGGCAAGTGGGGCAACTATCGGGTTTACCCTAAACGGCGGAAACCGCACGGTTTGATCCGATTTTCACCGGTGATGTGCTAGGTCGGCGCGTTGGGATAAAGCCCCGGAAATCAGTGATGCAGATAATTGTAACCGGCGTTTTGTTGAGCGGCACCTATGCGTTGATCGCCCTCGGGTTGACCTTGCAGTATGGCGTGTCGCGGATCATGAACCTGGCCAACGGCGAAACGCTGGTGGCGGCGTGCTTCGTGGCGTTCTGGCTGTTCACCGCCTTTCAGATCAATCCGATAGCCGGACTTTTGATCATTGCGCCGGCGGCATTCGTGGTGAACTGGCTGATTTATGCGTGGTTTTTAAAGCCGCTGGTCAAGCGGGCGAAAAATCGCGGCGCACTGGAAGTCGACAGCATTTTGGCCACTTTCGGACTGCTGTTTCTGCTTCAGGGCCTTATGATCCTGGGCTTTGGCGGCGAATATTTCGGCTATTCGTTTTTGGCCGAACGGTTCTTCATATTCGGCGATCCCTATGGGTTGAACCGGGTCGTCGCCTTCGGTGCGGCCGTGGCCATCGCGCTGGCGCTCTATCTGTTTTTGACCCGCACCCGCTACGGCACCGCGATCCGCGCGGTCGCCGTCAGCCGGCAATCGGCGGGGCTGGTCGGCATCGATGTCGACCGGGCTTCGGCTTTTGCATTCGCGCTGGGCGGGGCGTTGACCGCCGCTGGCGGGGCGCTGATTTCAACTTTCTACACCTTTGACGCCTCCATGGGCGTGACCTTCACCATGAAGGCGTTGATCATCGTCATCATGGGTGGCGTCGGCGACGTGCGCGGCGCGGTGCTGGCGGCGCTGATCCTGGGCCTGACCGAGACCGCGGTCGCCAGCTGGATCGATCCGGGGCTGACGCTGGCGGCGACCTATGGGCTGTTCATTCTGATCCTGCTGTTTCGCCCGCAAGGGCTGTTCGGGAAGCCGGCGACATGAACCGCATCTCGGGTCACGAATGGGCCGGGCTGGGGCTGGGCATTGTGCTGGTCGGCGCTGCTGCGACCTTGCCGGTGTTTGCTTCCGGCTATGTGCTGTCGCTCAGCCTCAACATCGTGCTGTATGCGGCGCTATGCACTGCCTGGTCGCTGTTTTCCGGCCCGACTCACTACATTTCGCTGGCGACTGCGGCATTTTTCGGCATCGGCACCTATGCGGTGGGCCTGGGCATCGACCATCTGCCCTTCCCGGTTCTGGTGGCCGCAGGGGCTGGCGTGTCGATGTTGGTCGCCGGTCTGGTGGGCCTTGCGACATTGCGCCTGTCCGGGGTCTATTTCGTCATATTCACGCTGGGACTTGCCGAACTGGTGCGGCAGCTGGTGACCTGGTGGCAGGTCAATTTTACCTCCGGCGTCGGGCTTTATGTGCTGACGGATACCACCGAGGCCGACATTTACTGGATGCTGCTGGCACTCACCGCGATGATCTTTCTCACCGGATGGGTTGTCAACCGGTCGCGGCTGGGCTTTGCGCTCAAAATCATCGGCAACGACGAGACCGTTGCCCGGCATGTGGGCATCAACACGGCGCGGGCGAAGATCACGCTGTTCATGATATCCGGCGCGTTCATCGGTATCGTCGGGGCGATTGTCGCGCCGCGATTTGCCTATATCGAGCCGCCCTCGGCATTCAATCCGATTATCTCGTTTCAGGTGGTCATCATGGCGCTTTTGGGCGGTACCCACCGGCTGTGGGGGCCGCTGGTCGGGGTGATCCCGTTTACGATCGCGTTCGATCTGATCTCGGCGGAATTTCCCAAGCACACACCGATCGCCATGGGAATCGCCTTTCTGGCCATCGTCTATCTGTTGCCTAACGGGGTGACCGGGCGGTTGGAGGAGTTTTGGCGCTATCTGCGGCGGGGGCAAAATTCGGCTGACCGGCAGGCGAAGACTGCATGACCACGGCATCCGCAATACCGGTTCTCGATATATCCAGCGCCGCCAAAACGTTCGGCGGCTTGCGGGCCGTTGATAATGTGAGCTTTGTGGTGAACAAGGGCGAGCTTTTGGGCCTGATCGGTCCCAACGGGTCGGGCAAGACCACCATGCTCAACTTGATCTCCGGCGCATTGGCGCCAAGTGGCGGCAACATCCGGCTTGCCGGCCGGTCCATCGGCGGCCTGTCGGCGCACAAAATTGCCCGAATGGGCGTTGCCCGGACGTTTCAACTGGTGCGCATATTGCCTTCGCTCTCGGTCGAGCAGAATGTCATCGCCGGCGCGGCCTTCGGCCATACACGCAGTTGGGGCGATGATGCGCGCACCCGGGCCGGCACCTTGTTGCGCCGGGTCGGGCTTGGTGGACGCGGCGCAGAGCCGCCGGGGGCACTGACATACATTGATCAGAAGCGGCTGGAACTGGCCCGCGCGCTGGCTGGTAATCCGCAAGTTCTGCTGCTGGATGAATGGTTGGCCGGTCTCAATCCGAGCGAGCTGAAAACCGGTATCCGGCTGATCGGGCAATTACGCCGGGAAGGCCGCGCCATCATCATGGTGGAGCATGTGATGGATGCGATCCGCAGCCTGTGCGAGCGCTGCGTAGTCATGAATTCGGGCCGCAAGATCGCCGACGGGCCGGTGGATCAGGTGCTGTGCGACCCGGACGTGGTCAAGGCCTATCTGGGTGAAAGCGATGCTTGAAGCGCGTGCCCTCACCGTCGCCTATGGCGCGCACCGGGCGCTGGACGATGTGTCGATCCGGGTGGAACCGGGCGAAATCTGCGTCATTCTCGGTGCCAACGGCGCGGGCAAATCGACGCTTTTGAAGGCGATCGCCGGGGTGGTTCCGGTCGCCGATGGCGGCGAAATAGTAATGGCCGGGGTGGCCATCACCGGCAAGAGGCCGGATCGCATTGTCGAAGCCGGCATCGCGCTGGTGCCGGAAGGCCGGGGGATATTCGGCGGTCTAAGCGTTGCTGAAAATTTGCGGCTGGGGGCCTATGCCAGCCGGGCCCGGGGCGCGGAAGCGACCAATTTGGAGCAAGTGCTGCGACTGTTTCCAAAGCTTGCCGAGCGCGCTGCCCAAGATGTACGAACCTTGTCCGGCGGCGAACAGCAGATGGTGGCCATCGGCCGGGCGTTGATGTCGAACCCTGACATCCTGATGCTGGACGAACCGTCGCTTGGCCTGTCGCCGCTCCTGTCGTCCGATCTGTTTTCGGCGCTGGCGGAAATCGGCAAATCGGGGGTCGGTATTTTGCTGGTGGAGCAAAACGCCCGCCTGAGTCTGAAGATTGCGGACCGAGGCTATTTGCTGGAAAATGGCCGGATCAGCAACGAGGCGGTGGCGGTTGACCTTGCAAAAGACCGGGCGGTGATCAAGGCCTATTTGGGTGGTTCTGGAAGTATTGCTGCCGGGAGGATGTGGATGCGTTCTGACAACAGGCACAAGATAGCCGGCGGCGGCGGCCGGGATGTGGCCCGCCTTGCGGGGCAATTGTCGGCGCGCGCCAACTTCGTGCGGGCCGTCGATCAACATGCCCGGCGGTTGAAGCAAACGGTGCCGAGCGCCTTTGCCGGCCGGTATGATCCGGCGACCCTTGCCGTGCCAACCTCGGTACCGCTGGTGCGGGCCGGACGGCCGGTTGCCGATGACGCTGTCAATCTCAGCCAACAGGCCGAAGCCATGGCCCGCGCGGCCGAAACCCAGTACCGGGCCTATCTCCGGATCAACCGAAAATCCCGGCCGCTGCCTGCGGCCTTTGCCAGCATGGAGTATGTGCCTGCTGCGCCGGCGACACCGGTTCAAGCCAACATTGGGGCAGCAGATACACGGAGCGAGCGAAAGAGGTTGACCGATATGGCGTCCGAGTTCGCCAGAAAGGCGCAGGCAAAAACCAATTCTGCGACGCGATCGGGATTGGCCAGCAAGGCAAGCACAGGGAACGACAAGGAAAAGCCGGAAAATAGAGCGCCGGGCTATGGCAATGGCGCCAACCGGCCGCGGGAAATGCCGCTGTAGATTACATTATCCACCGGAATTTTACCGTTCGCTGAATTTTAACGCGGATATCAGACCGGTATGGTTAACAAACTAGTGGATCGCTTCGAACTAGCCCGTTATGCTGGCGTCGACAAATCGGAAAAAATGAGGGGGCTTGTCATGCCAACACGAAATTTGGCCCGGAAAATGGGATTTGCCGCTGTACTGACCGTGGCGTTGGCCAGTGGCGGCTGTAGCTGGCATAGCCTGTCGAACACGGAAAAAGGGGCTATCATCGGCGGCACGACCGGCGCGGTGATCGGTGGCGTAGCGTCCAGCAATGTCGGCGGCGCGGTGGCCGGTGGCATCGTCGGCGGTGTGGCCGGCGCATTGATCGGCAGCATGACCGAATAGCCGGTCACCCAATACCGGTGGCCGTTGCCGGCTGCCGGGTTGTCTTTGCACCAAGCAACATGAGCGAATATCGACCATGACACCTGTCCACAGTGGTGTGTGGCCGGTTGCGCCGACGCCCTTCACCGATGATGGCGCCCTTGATATTGAAGGCCAGAAACGGGTGCTCGATTGCATGATCGACCAGGGTGTCGACGGCATCTGCATTCTGGCCAACTATTCTGAACAGTTTCTGCTCTCGGACGCCGAGCGTGACACGCTGATGCGGCTTTGTCTCAGCCATGTGGCGGACCGGGTGCCAGTGATCGTCACCTGTTCACATTTTTCCACCCAGATTGTTGTGGAGCGCTGTCAGGCGGCGGCCGACCTGGGCGCGGCGATGATCATGCTGATGCCGCCCTATCACGGGGCGCTGTTGAAAGGCACGGAGGCCGGCACGATTGAGCAGTTTTCCCGTGCGGCGGCTGTCGGCGTGCCGATCATGGTGCAGGATGCGCCGCTTTCGGGCGTCGAGCTTTCGATCCCCTTTCTCACCCGGCTGGCCCGGGAGATCGACGGTGTTTCCTATTTCAAGATCGAAACGCCACAAGCGGCGGCCAAACTGCGGGCTCTGATCGCAGCGGGCGGCGATGCTATCGTCGGGCCGTTTGACGGTGAAGAAGCGATTACGCTGATGGCCGATCTTGATGCCGGAGCCACCGGCACCATGTCGAGCGCGCTCTTGCCCGATCTGATCAAGCCGGTGGTGGAAGCCCATCTGGCCGGCGACCGGGAGGGTGCGGCGGGTCACTACGCGCACATCTTGCCGCTGATCAATTACGAGAACCGCCAGTGCGGGCTTCGCGCCTGCAAGAGCGTGATGATGGAAGGCGGGGTGATCAAATCCGACCGCGTACGCCATCCGATGCCGCAACTGCCGCCGGAGACCCGTGCGGGGCTTCTGGAACTGGCGGAAAGCGTGCAACCTTTGGCGCTGCGCTGGGGGAAATAGCGCAACGCTGCGGGGCGCTGGAGCGCATTATTTTTCGGCGCAGATTACATCACTCGATAACAATTTTCGGCGGCTGACGCCCGGCTGCCTGACTTTCCTGCCCGAGGGCCTGCGAAATCTTGGCTGCGATTTCCTGGTAGATGTCGGCAATGGCGCTGTCCGGCGCGGCGATGACAATCGGCGTGCCGGCGTCGGACTTTTCCCGAATTTCGATATCCAGCGGTATGCCGCCCAGAAACGGCACACCAATACGGGCCGCCTCGTCGCGCGCCCCGCCATGGCCGAATATGTCGGTGCGCTCGCCGCATTTGGGGCAAACGAAAGCGCTCATATTTTCGACGATGCCGAGCACCGGCACCTCGGTGCGCTTAAACATGTTGAGACCCTTGCGGGCATCGATCAGCGCCAGATCCTGTGGCGTGGAGACGATCACGGCGCCGGCCAATGGCACTTTCTGAGCCATGGTGAGCTGTGCATCGCCAGTGCCCGGCGGCATGTCGACGACCAGCACATCCAATGGACCCCACTGGACCTCGTTCAGCATCTGGGTAAGCGCCGAGATCACCATCGGTCCACGCCAGATCATCGGCGTGTCTTCATCGACCAGAAAACCCATCGACATGACCTTGAGGCCATAGCCTTCCAGCGGCTTGAGGGTGCGCCCAGCAACCGGCTTTGGCCGGCCATGGATATTCAGCAGACGCGGCATGGAGGGGCCATATATATCGGCGTCGAGAATACCGACGGCCAGACCATCGGCCTGAAGCGCAAGGGCCAGATTGACCGCGGTTGTCGATTTGCCAACCCCGCCCTTGCCCGACGCCACGGCGATTACTGATTTGACGTCGCCAATACCGGCATCGGGTCCGGCTGGCGCTACAGCCGCTGGCGTTGGCGATGAAAGAGATGACGCCGGCGACCCGGCTCCGTTGGCCGGACTGCCTGTTCCGGGCTGGCGTTCGGCGGTCAGGATCGCCAATGCCGATGCGATGCCGTCGATGGCGCTGACGGCCTTTTCGACGGCAAGCCGCATTGGCTCAAGCGCCTGCGCCTGCTCTGCCGGAACTTTCACCGTGATAATCGCCTTGGCATTTGACAGGGTGATGTCGTCGGCACCGATCAGTCCCTGCTCGACGATGTTTGCAGTGCCGTCCGGCCCGGCAATATTTTTCAACACGGCGAGGATGGTTGCTTTGTCTGGTAATGCCATGTGCTGGTCCCTTCACGGCCCGGACCCTGCGCCCGTTTGGGTGCAAGCGGCGTGTGGTTGCCAGATGTCTATCGGACAGGGCGGTGTCAAGGCAATGCGCCAAGTCGGCCAAAAATATAAGCGGCAGGCAGACTCGCGCCGACGCTTGCCCCAGCCGATTGGGCCTCATAGACTGGGAAAATATGCCGATGTTCACTCCGGAACGCGGTTTAAAAAAACCGAATTGCAGGCGATACGACTGGCCCGGCGATGATCGCCGTTACCGCCAGCGGGTCGGTCTTTTTCGGGGAAGAACAAATTTGAAGACACGGATACCTGGAAAGCTGGGAACGCCAGAATGATCGATTACCCCCTCATCGACAGCCATGTGCACATGTGTAACACGGACCTGTTGTCCTATAGCTGGACAAGCCGGGCGCCGAGCCTCAACCGCACGGTTTTGCCAGACGATTTGTTCCAGGCCGCCGCTCCGTACAAAATCGACCAGTTCGTTTTCGTGGAAGTCAATGTCGACCAACCGCAATATCTGCAGGAAGCGGACTGGGTCGTGGAGTTAGCCCGGGCGGAGCCGAAACTGGCGGGCATGGTGGCATCGGTGCCGCTGGAGCGCGGCGCGGAGATTGCGGACGATCTCGACCAACTGTGCCAGCACGATATCCTGCGCAGTATCCGCCGCCTGATCCAGGGGCAGCCCGATCCGGATTTTTGTATCCAGCCGGATTTCATCGCCGGGCTGAAGCTGCTGGGCGAACGTGACGTCGCCTTCGATATCTGCATCCTGCATCACCAGATGCCGCAGGTACTGGACATGGTGCGCCAGTGCCCGGAAGTGCGTTTCGTTCTCGATCACATCGGCAAGCCGGGCATCAAGGCCGGACTGTTTGATCCCTGGCGCGATCAGCTTCGGGAACTTGCCGGATTTGAAAATGTTTTCTGCAAGATTTCTGGCGTTGTCACCGAGGCGGATCACAATTCGTGGACCCGTGAGCAGATCCGTCCCTATATCGAACACACGATCGACTGTTTCGGCTTTGACCGCTGCATGTACGGCGGCGACTGGCATGTGCAGGAGCTGGCAACCAATTATCCGCAATGGGTCGAAATTGTCGACTGGATCGTCGCCGATGCCAGCGCCGATGAACGGCGCAAGCTATTCCGCGACACGGCAATCGCCTTTTATCGACTGAAACCATGATCCTTGCGCCCGTGAACCACCGACTGGCGCGTGCCCGGCGATCCCCGATCTGATGGCTGTGGCATGGCAAAAGCGCGGCCATAACATTGAGGCGATGCGAAAGCTGGCCCGACGCCAGTTGCCCAGGCCGGTGTTTGATTTTGCCGATGGCGCGGCCGAGGACGAGCTGACCTTGGCGCGCAACGAGAGCGCTTTCGATGACATCTGTCTTGTGCCGCGTCCCTTGCAGGGCGCTGCGGTACGCGATCTGTCGACGACGCTGTTCGGATCGACACTGTCGATGCCGGTGATGATTGGCCCGACCGGACTTTCCGGCCTGTTCTGGCCCGATGGCGAGCGTTGTGCGGCGCGGGCCGCGGCGGCCGCGTCCGTCGGCATCTGCCTCAGCCACGCCTCGGTCTGCACGCTTGAACAATTCGCCGAGACTGGCGTCAGCCCACGCTGGATGCAGGTTTTCATCTACAAGGATCGCGGCTTCACCCGTGAACTGGCCGAGCGGGCTGCCGCTGCCGGATACGATGGCCTGGTGCTGACGATCGACAATCAGGTGCTGGGCAACCGGGAACGGGATTTACGAAACGGTTTTACAATACCGCCGAGTTTCGGGCTCTCGGGTCTGGCCGGCATGGCGCTGAAAGGCCCGTGGCTGTGGCGGATGCGGCGTGAGATCTCAAAGATCACATTCGGCAATTATGTACGGGTCGGCGGCACGTCGGATGCGAGCGAACTGGCGGCCCGCATGGGCGATCTCCTCGATCCGGGCATGAATTGGGACGATGTTGCCGACCTGCGCAAGGTCTGGTCCGGCCCACTGATCCTCAAGGGTATTCTCGATCCGGGCGAGGCACGCCGGGCCGCAGACATGGGGGTCGATGGTTTGATCGTCTCCAACCATGGCGGGCGGCAGCTTGATGGTGCGCCGGCGTCGATCGAAGCGCTGCCGGGAATCGTCGACGCAGTGGACGGCGCCATACCGCTGCTCGTCGATGGCGGCATCCGCCGGGGTATCGACGTGGTCCGGGCACTGGCGCTTGGTGCCACAGCCTGCCTGATCGCCCGGCCGCAATTGTGGGGGCTGGCAGTGGCCGGTGAGGCCGGCGTCGCCCATGTCCTTGAAATTTATCGCCGCGAGATCGACCGGGTAATGGGCCTATGCGGTATCAAGACGATTGCCGAGATCACACCGGATCTGATTTTCGATCCGTCGGTGTATCGTGACGAATCAACCGAAACAGCACAATCAGACAAGAGGTCAAAGTCATGATCGAAGACCCTCCGATTTTGAAGATCCGCCGGATATTCAGCCGGCCAACCACCGACCAGATCGATGGATTTTCCGACGCGCAAACCGGCCATGTGGTCGATGCCATGGACGGCATCGGGGCGATGAATTACCGGATAAAGCCGCTTGATCCGGCCGCCGCCAGTGTCATCGGCACGGCACTGACATGCCACTGCGGCCCCGGTGACAATCTCGGCCTGTTCGGGGCGCTGGACGCGGCGCAGCCTAGAGATATTATTGTAGCGGCCAGTGACGGGTATACCGATGCGGCGGTGACCGGTGATCTGATGGTCGGCGTAATGAAGAATATCGGTGTGCGGGCATTCGTGACCGATGGCACGGTGCGCGACCTTGCCGGCATCCGCGCGGTGGGCCTGCCGGTCTTTTGTGCCGGCCTGACGCCCAACTCGCCGGTGCGCAACGGGCCAGGCACCACGGGCTTTCCGATTATCGCCGGCGGGCGGCCGGTCAAGTCAGGCGATATCATCGTCGGCGACATGGATGGCGTGGTGGTGGTGCCGCGGGAATCCATCGACACTGTTCTGGCGCGACTGGTGGAAATCCGCAAAGCCGAAGCCCTGCTGGAGGCCGAGGTCAAGGCGGGCCTGAAGATGTTCGACTGGATGCGACCGGTCCTGGATTCAGACCGGGTGGTGGAAGTTTCCGAGTGAATGCATCGTCTGAATTTTGGCACCTGATATTCGCTGGCATATCGGGGCAATCGAATGAATGATTGGGCGGTTCATGTGGGTTGGCAAGTTCGCCACTGACAATTCATGAGAGGGCGCGCGTAACTTTCTGAATGACAGGAGTAAAATAATGGAAATCGAACGGACGCTAGCGACCAATGCGTTGATTCTGCTTCTGGACGAGGCCGACCGAGGGGCTTGCTCCCCTGAACCGGCAGGGGATATAGGCAGCGCTCAACACCAATCTGACGGCGGCGGGACAAGCGATCCTGATTTTCGATCAGAACCCGCATGCGCCGAGGGCGTTTGCCGACCGGCATACCATTATCAAGAACGGTCAGGTGGTGTGGACTGGCACGTGGAGAGAGCTGGCCGATACCGAAGACGTGCTCAATCGCCGTATCGGCGAGCACAAGCGTGCGGATACCGTGGCGACCCGTAGTGTTGATGGCACGACCGCCCATGATTGCGGCGGTGTACCTCAAGCTTGTGCGGCGATCGTTTCCAGAAAGGTTTGCCCCAAATCTTCCAGCTTGCGCGGACCAACGCCATTGATGTCGGCCATCTGTTCCAGTGTCGAGGGTCGCTCGCGCGCCATCTCGATCAGTGTCTTGTCGGCAAACACCACAAACGCCGGCACATTGCGGGTGCGGGCGAGATCGAGGCGAAGGGTCTTCAGCGCGTCGAGGAGATCCCGGTCGCTTTCGGGCACCAATACCTTGCTTTTGTCACGTGTCTTTGCTGTTCGGGCTGGCGGGCTGGTATCAATCGCACGAAGCGCGAACTTTTCTTCGCCGGTCAATACGGCCTGGCCACGCCGGGCGATTTGAAGCGCGCCATATTTTTCGACATTGATCGCCAGGCAGTCACCAGCGACAGCCTGGCGGATGAATGCCTGCCAATATGCCTTGGATTGTCGGGCGCCGGCGCCGTATCCCGCTAGCTGATCGTGCCGGCGCTGCGCAATTTTCTGGGTATCGGCGCCGCGCAACACGTCGATGATGTGCGCGCCGCCGAACATCTGGCCGGTATCGGAGATGGCGGTAAACAACAGCCGGGCATCACCGGTTCCGTCCACCATCTGTGGCGGGTCAATGCAGTTGTCGCAATTTCCGCAGGCATCGGCCTCCTCGTCGAAATAGGAAAGCAGCGCCGTGCGGCGGCAACCGCTTGCATCGCAAAAGGCCAGCAGGGCATCAAGGCGCTTGTGCTCGCGGCGCTTGTGCGCCTCGTCTTCGCCGTCGCTTTCGATGAACTGACGGCGCAGGCGCATGTCGGCCAGCCCCCACAGCAACAAGGTTTGCGCCGGCAACCCGTCGCGCCCGGCGCGTCCAATCTCCTGATAATAGGCTTCCATGCTGCCGGGCAGATTCAGATGACAGACGTAGCGGATGTCTGGCTTGTCGACGCCCATGCCGAACGCAATTGTTGCCACCATGGTGATCGCCGGCTCGGTCATGAAGCGGTTCTGGGCGGCGCGGCGCGCATCAGCATCTTTACCGGCATGATAGGGGACGGCGTTCAACCCGGAAGCGTTCAAAAACGTCGCCACTTCATCAGTGAATTTGCGGGACAGGCAGTAAACGATGCCTGCCTCGTCGCGCTTGTCTTCCAGGAAGGCCAGAAGCTGGGTTTTCCAGACGGTTTTCGGGGAAACCGCCAGTTTGAGGTTTGGCCGGTCAAATCCATGGACGATGACGCGTCCGTCGCCGCTGAACAGTTTGTCGGCGATATCGGCTCGCGTTCCCTTGTCAGCGGTTGCCGTGAACGCGGCGATTGTGGCGCGCGGGAAGCGGTTTTGCAGCGTCGAAAGCCGCTCATATTCGGGACGAAAGTTGGCGC
This sequence comes from uncultured Polyangiaceae bacterium, assembly GCA_964196155.1. Taxonomy (GTDB): domain Bacteria; phylum Pseudomonadota; class Alphaproteobacteria; order Rhizobiales; family Afifellaceae; genus CAXMRP01. Next base: position 1,526 of record CAXMRP010000149.1, on the reverse strand, counting down.
CCCACTTGGAGATGCAGTGCGCTTCGTCGACAACCAGCAGTGCGGGATCGAGCTGCTCCACTGCATCGAGCATCCGACCCGTCATCAAACGTTCGGGCGAAAGGTAGAGCAGCCGGCACTCCCCACCGGATACAGCCCGCCAGTTCACCACCTGATCTTCGCGCGACAGCCCAGAATGAATGCAGGCGGCCCGCACGCCGCTGGCTCGCAAGCCGGCGACCTGATCATCCATCAGTGCCACCAGCGGCGAGACCACGATGGTCAGCCGATCCGACAGCAGTGCCGGGATCTGGTAGCACAAGGACTTGCCCGCACCGGTCGGCATGACGACCAAAGCGTTTTCGCCGGCGACCAGTAGATCGACAATTTCTTCCTGCCCGGGACGAAATTCGGCATAGCCGAATATGTCGTTCAATATCCCGGTCGCAGTCAGCGTCATGGTTGTCCTTGCGAAAAACGATTCCGAACGCCAACACGGTTTGACCGGATACAGGATCGATGGCCGGCCCCTTGCCCATGGAACAGAATAGGCTGTTTGAACAGAGAGGATTGCCCGGCCACCACAGTTTTTGACGATTTGGCAGCGTGCGCGATCATCCGGTTCCCGGCCAGATTTGACTGCTGATCGGCTGAACAGGTTATTTTCGAAGTTGGGGCAACAATAGTTTGGCTATCGCTTCCGGCCCGACGGTGCGATAATCCTTCAGCGGCGGCACGCCAGTCGCAACAATTCGGCGCTGCCGGTCCACTGTCGCGCGCGTCATGTCACTGGGCAAACCTAGATCGGCGAGCGTAATCGCAATCTCTTCCATTTCGGGCAGCGTGGCGAATAGCTTAATTTACGCCAATTCCTGTCCAACAAATGGGGCGTAGCTCATTGAGATGATTAGTAATGCAATTAGAACCCTCGTACTTTGCTTCACAATGTTGATCCTCGAAGGTGGTGCAATGGCAGACCAATTCGATGATGCTCTCGCCGCTGCTAACCGCGGGGACTACAGTCAAGCTTTCCAGCTCTGGCTACCGCTTGCAGAATCTGGAAATGCTTTTGCTCAAAACAACATCGCACAGCTCTATGCTAATGGACATGGTGTGCCAGCTGACAATGCAAAGGCGGTATTCTGGTGGCATAAAGCTGCCAAAGGGGGAGTAACGGATGCCCAAAACAATCTTGGGAATCGGTACGCATCTGGCAATGGTGTCCAACAAGACTTGATGGAAGCTTTCAAATGGTACAGCCAGGCCGCTGCACAAGGTGAAAGTAACGCACAAGCCAATCTCGGTGCGATGTATGGTTCAGGTAATGGTGTGCCTCAAGACTGGGTGCTATCGACCAAATGGTATCGATTGTCGGCAGAACAGGGTAATCCCTTTGCCCTACGCAACCTAGTGGATTGAATCCAACATTTGGAACCCTCGGTTTCTGGCGGCGATGATCTCATCGGGGTTAGCGCGCCAGATGAATGGCTTGGCTTCGGTATCGTTGTGTTCGGCGATGAAGCGGTTGATCGCGGCCTGCAAGTCGA
>CAXMRP010000148.1:0-10684 GCA_964196155.1 uncultured Polyangiaceae bacterium | reverse complement strand
GCCGGAGATGGCGTTGATGGCTTCGACATCGTCCGAGCCCATCTTGTAGAGCATGGCGTTGGACATGGCGACGATGTCGGATTCGCGCACGCCCGGCTTCAGTTCTTCCCAGATCATGTGATAGACGCCATCGACCATCGCTGCCGCCTGGTTGAGCAGGGCAATCTCGTCGATATTCTTGATCTCACGCGCGTCCAGCATGATTTGCTGGCCGTCAACGACGTTCATGCCGGCCTTTTGAAGTTCAAAGAACATCGCTGTTTCCGCCGCGTCGATGCCCACCGGCATGTCGGCAACCCCGGCCTGACGCAGGAGATCCATGATCTCTTCGGCATAATGCTTCATCAGCCCGAACGAGGGCGGGATCGTGCCGCGCATGCCAAGCACGCCGGCACGGCAATTGTCTGGCTCCAGCCAGTCGCAATAAACCTTGTGGTGGACGGCCGCCGATCCGAAGTCCCACACGACCGGTTCTCCATCGCCGGCCAGAAGGCAGAAACGGCAGAACTTGTCGCGCTCCCATTCGCCGATCTTGGTGGCGGAGACATAGCGGATATTGTTGACATCAAACAAAAGCAACGCGCCGCAATCGGAATTTTTCAGCGCCTGGCGGGCCCGCGACAAACGGTATTTGCGCAGCCGGTCGAAATCGACACGGCGCTCAAAATCAACCGCCATATGGCCAAGCGCAGGGATGTGCCGGTCCCAGTTCCAGTTCGGGTCGATATCACCAGGTTGGAGAATACGCGGCGACAAGGCTGCGGTCATGACGCTTCCTCATATTTTCAGCCGCCACGGCGGCCAATGCATTTTCACGACGTCGATTAGTCGTGTTTCTTGTCCGGTAACATTCAAATCGCAACGCTGTAAATTGATTTACTGCAATCGATTGCATACGATAGATCAAGATTGTTGTTGTCAAGTTGCATCTGGCGTCTGACCGCAAGAACGATGCCGCTATCGGAATTGATGAAATGGCGCGAAGCGGCCGCAAGAAAACGACCTTGAAGGACGTGGCAAAAGCCGTCGGCGTACATGTCTCGACCGTTTCGAGGGCGCTTGATGAACGCACCCGGCACATGATTACCGCCCAGGTGGCGGACAGGATTATCAAGGTGAGCCGCGAGCTGGACTATTCGCCAAACGCGGCCGCATACAGCCTGCGCACCAACCGCACAAGGCTGATCGGCGTTATTATTCCAGACATCACAAATCCCATATTCCCGCCGATCATCAGAGGCATTGAGGACGCGCTGGGGCGCCGCAATTATATCGCCATCGTTGTCAACACGGAAGGCATCGCGACACGTGAATCGGCCCTGATAAACACCCTGCGCGGGCGCGAGATCGACGGCATGATCGTGGCAAGTGTGGAAAGGCAGGACAAGGCCATCGACGAGCTGGTCGAAGCCGGCATTGCGGTCGTTACAGTCAACAGACGCGTCGACAGCCCACGAGTTTCGTCGGTCGTCAATGACGAACATGACGGGATGCGGCGCGTTCTGACGCATTTGATGTCATTGGGCCACAGCCGGATTGTCGCGATCGCCGGCCCGCAAGGACTGTCGACCGGCAAAATCCGGCACGAGGCGTTCCAGCATTTTCGAAAAGGGCTGGGGCTTGTCAACGATCCGGGCACCGTTGTTTATGCCGGCGCCTTCAACGAGGACGAGGGCGAGCGGTGTATGGAGACGTTGCTGGCGCGTGACGTCGCCTTTACCGCCATCGTCGCCTCGAATGACCGGCTGGCGATCGGTGCGTTGTCGGCGCTGAAGCGTCACGGCATCGATTGCCCGTCTGACGTATCGCTCACCGGTTTTAACGACATGTATTTGGCCGATCGCATCAATCCGCCGCTGACGACCGTTCGGATCCAGCAATACGAAGTCGGGCTTAAAGCCGCCGAGGCTCTGCTCAGGCACATCGATGCGGGAGATGAGATCATCGAGCCGGTTCACGACGTTCTGCCGGTTGACCTTGTCGTGCGGCAATCAACGGCCCCATTGGCAACAGCGCCAATTGCCAAGCTTTAAAATAACCAGCGCGGCGAGGGGATGACTGGCCGGGTGTGCGGGCAGCATGGCGCGAACTCGTCTTTTCAAATTTGCCCGTTTTGCCCTGTTAAATTAAATCGCATTTTCGTCCGGTCTGAATCGAGCCTTTCGCGGAATATCGTGTGATTTCCGTGCGTTAATATACATTCACCCGAGCGATTATCAGGCAGATAACAGGCACAAGACAGGGCAGAAACAGGCGCAATTCACGCCGGCCGGCAGGCACGATTTGCTGCATAAATCCGCGTCACATCTGTCCAATAAATGGGGAGTAGCTCAGTCATGCACGCTCCCCCCGCTTCAACTTGCGGACCAAATAGTCAAAATTGATCACGAACTGTTCCGGCATGCCGATCTCGTCCTTGAGCTTTGCGATATCGGCCCGAGGGAATTCGGGCGCGGGCGGGCCGGCGCCCTCGGCGATCATCTGAGCCATGGCCGCGTTTTCGAGCATGATGGCGCTAATCACAGTCTCCTCGATTGAGCGGGTCGCCACCACAATGCCGTGGTTCTTGAGCAGCGCCGCGCGGTGCGGCCCGAGCGCCTTGGCGACGCCGGCGCCCGTTGCGTGCGAGCGGATCAGCCGGATAGTGCCGTCATAGACGCCGAGCGCCTCGTGGAACAATGCGCCGCCCTGGCTCAAGGCCCTGATCGGCCGGCTGCTCGCCGACAGCGCGACCGAATAAGGCGGGTGGGTGTGCAGCACGCATTGCACGTCGGCGCGCGCCTTGAATATCTCGGAATGGATATAGACCTCGCTGTGCCGGCGCGCGCTGCCCGCGACTACGTCACCTTCGAGATCGACCGTGAGTATATTCTCCGTTGCAATCTCGTCGAGGCCGATACTGTGCGCCTTCATGAAGAACAGCGCAGGATTGTCGGGCATCCGCACCGAAATGTGGCCGCGGGTGAAATCGCCCTGGCCCTCGGCCACCAACACCTTGCCGGCCCAGATAAGCAGTTCCTTGATTTCGTCGTGAGTCATTGGAATGCACTTTCCCGCGCTCGCGTTTGACATGAACGCGAGCATAGCACGCGTTCGATTGTGCCAGGCTGCCGTCAGGTTCCGATCTTCCCCAAATGAATTGGTCCGCCCCTATATTCAGGAATCGGAAGATCAAATATGGGATTCAAGAGACACAATCCCGAAGCTCATACACTTCGCTGCGGCAAGCAGATCAAACTTGTCGTCGGCGAAGTAGGGACAGATCGCCGCGTGCTCAATCAGCAATTGATAGCGATCGTATCGGATGCCCGTCGCTGGTTTACGGATCTGAGAACAGGTCGATGCACGACCATTGCCCAAATCGCCAGCCGTGAAGGGCTGCAGGTGTCGGAGGTCAGTCGGCCGCGCTCACGCCGGAACGGCTGAAGGCCTGCCGGCCCCTGCCTGTTAGCCGGTCGGAGGCTTCTCGCAGACCCTGACAATTGCCTGGAAAGCCCAGGACTGGCTGGCTGTGGACGCAGTCTTGAACGAACCCGTCTCTACGCCCAAATTCCCTGTTAATAGGGAAAATACAGGGAAATTTCACGAAATTGAGTATTTATCGCCAAGATTCTCCTGGAATACTTGAGCTAATTCAGCGGTTTAGCTAGTGAATTCCCTAAGAAATGGAACAGGGAATTTTCCAGCAGGAACAGGGAATTTCAAAGCAACAACAAGGAATATGTCAACACCGGAATAAAAGTGCGTCATTCGCCGGAGTAAGAGTGCACCACTTGGCGGTTGGGGGGGCTTGTCCATAGCTGTTCTGCGGAGTGCCCCTCATAGGGTTGACGCAGCGGGACGGCTGTGGGGGTCAAACATGGCTCGACGTTGGCTATTTTCTCAGAACTGATTTTGCTGCCGGCGTCTTTGGTTCAGCCGGTAGCTTTCGCCATTCATTTCGAGGATATGGACGTGGTGGGTCAGGCGGTCGAGGAGCGCGCCGGTGAACGGAATCACGACCTGCCGCACCAATCAAGCCCGACTAAATCAGCAAAATATGCCATTTGCAGAAGTCCGAACTTCCCCGATGATTTGCGCCAACATTTGCACGGCCCTTTCTAATTGAGGGCAATTTCCCAAATCACTGAGCGACCTTCACATGGCCGTGCCGCAGCCACAATCGGCGAGTTGAGCAGCCGGAACCGAGACCCCGCCACATGAAATCCGGCTAAGGGGCTCAGCAGCAACGATTTTACGACCACGCAGGCAGGCGTGATCGTGACGTCATCGTACCGGAACGGCGTGTTTTTATTGCGTCGCAGCAAATTATTGCGATGCAGAAATGGTTAATTTTTGACGCAGATCAAGGACAAAAACCTGAAATGGTATAGCGTTTTTAATATCAACATGTATCAGCGCTTTACGCGCATGATAATTCAAGTTTTCGTTGGAGGGATTACTATGTCTGAGAATATAGACTTAGATTCAACCGATACAAGTCAATCGCCATCGACGACCCGTCGCACACTCCTGAAGGCTATTGCCGGCGCGGGCGCGGCGGTTTCGCTTAGCGGCAAACTCGCCTGGGCGAACGGCGAAATCGGCTTCTGGGCCAAGGATCTGCCCCCCGAGAAGCTGACGGAAATGTTCAGCACCATGCTGCGCATCCGTTGGTTCGAGCGGACCTGTGCGGACAAGATGCTCACCGAACCGGGCTATCGTGGCTACAACCACTTCTATCCCGGGCAGGAGGCCGTCGCCGTCGGCGTTTGTTCGGCGCTGAAGAACAAGGGCGCGTTCGAAGAGTTGGACCTGATCTACAGCACTCACCGGCCTTCCGGACATGCCATCGCCAAGGGCGTCGACATCAAGAAGATGGCTGCGGAATACGATTTTCGGGCCACCGGCCTCAACAAGGGCTACGCTGCGGAAATGCACATCGCCGACAAGTCGGTCGGCTTCATGGGCGCCGACGGCATGATCGGACCCGGCCCGGTGATCGCCGCTGGCTCGGCCTTCGCAATCAAGGCAAGGGGCAGCAAACAGGTCGTCGTGAATTTTGGCGGCGACGGCACCTATGCCACGCCCGCCTTCCACGGCGCGCTGAACAATGCGGCGCTGCTCAAGCTGCCGTTCATCTACATGCTCGAGAACAACCTCTATCATCAATACGCCCATTATTCCTATTCCTGCCCCATGAAAGACATTGCCGAAGCGGCAGGACCGTATGGGATTCCGGGCGTTGTGGTGGACGGCCAGGATGTGCTGCAGGTCTACAACGCAGCCAAGGACGCCGTCGATCGGGCGCGCGCCGGAGAAGGGCCGACGCTGATCGAAGCCAAGACCTACCGCTACTACAATCACTGGGGTGCGCCCGGCGCCAAGCCCGGCGTGCTCGGGGCCTTCGGCTACGACCCGCTGGCGATCTCCTCGTTCCGGCCCGAGCGTGAAGTGCGGGCCTGGCTGGCGCGCGATCCGATCAACATCTTCCGCACGATCCTCATCAACTGGGGCGTGATGGATCAGGCCAAGGCCGACGAGGTCGAGGCCGCCGTCAAGCAGGAGGCCATCGATGCCTTCGCATGGGCCGACCAGCAGCCGCTGTGCAACCCGGAGGACGGTCTCAAGAACGTTTTCGTCGAGGGCACCGTTGCCGCCCGCCAACTGGCTTAGGCGGCGACGCGGCAACCCGGCCGGCATGTGCCGGCCGCAACCCCTTTGCGAACACAGGAAGGTAAGACGATGGCACGCAAAAGCTGGATGTATTCGGTCCTCGAGGCCGTGCAATACGAGATGCGCCAGGACAAGAACATGACCTGGATTTTCGAACTGACGCCGCCGGTGGCGTCGAATCCGGGCAAACCCGTGATCAATCTGGAGACGGAGTTCGGGCGGAACCGGGTGGTCAATACCGGCATTGATGAAATGTGGATGGCGGGATGTGTACTGGGTTCGGGCCTCGCCGGCTCGAAGGCCGTCACCTACATCCCCTATCAGGGCAACTGCATGTGTTTCCAGATGATCCAGAACCATGCCGGCAAGCTGCGCCACATGACCGGTGGCGACGCCGAGATGCCGGTGGTGTTCATCCTGGAGATGACCGGGCAGTCGCCGGGTTTCGCCGGACAGCACTCCGATTATGAGATCGACACTTATTATGCCCACATCCCCGGCGTTAAGACGGTGATCCCGTCGACGCCGACGGACGCCAAAGGCATGATGGTCTCGGCGATCCGCGATCCGAACCCGGTCGTCTATCTGTATCCGGCCGGGCTGCGTAGCCTGGTCGAGGATGTGCCCGACGAACAGTACGAAACACCACTCGACAAGGCCGCGGTGCGCACCGAAGGAGGCGACATCACCATCGTCGGCTCCGGTGCCAGCATGCCCGAGGTGATGAAAGCCGCCGAGCAGCTGCAGCAGGAAGGCGCCGGCGTTGAGGCCATCGACTTGCGTTCGCTCAAGCCGATGGACACCGCGACCCTGGTCAATTCAGTGCAGAAAACCAAGCGTCTGCTCACGGTGGACCAGTCCTACTACACACTGTGTCCAGGCGCCGAGGTAATCGCCCGGGTGGCGGAGAATGTCGACGGCGCGCGCTTCAAGCGGGTGGCCTTCCCCGACGCACCGCCGCCGGCTTCGCCGGAGATGTTCCTGTGGATGCGGCCGAATGCCGACCACGTGGTCGCGGCGGCCAAGATGCTGCTCGGCTGAACCGAGGCTGTACAGTCACCTTGACCCCGAGGGCAGGATCCAAGTCTGCCCTCGGGAAGAAGGAGTGGACTGTGCCGCCAAAGGCCGGTCGCCGGCAATCTCCCCGCAATCTCCACAGACAGTCCGGAGTATGATTTGTGACCGACGATATGCAGCAGCTTCCCGAGACATGCGAACAATGCGGCAGCGCGAATTTGCGCAAGGACATCGTGCGCTCGGCCTTCTGGCACGACGACCGCCTGGTTGTCGTCGAGGATATCCCGGCGCTGGTCTGCGAGAATTGCCACGAGCAGTTCTACGACGACGCGACGGTGGTCCTCATCGACCTGATGCGCGGCGACGGCTTTCCCCCAGAAGCGGCGCAGAGTGAACTCAGCGTGCCGGTCTTCTCGCTGCAACAAAGGGCGAAAGGCATGAGCTAGCCATGATGCCCAGAACCACATCGATCATTGCCCTTATGGGTGCCTTGTCGCTGGCCGCCCTGACGCCGGGTCTCGGCCAGGAAGGCCATGAGTTCATGCCCAAGGGCGGCAAGACGCTGCTGATCGAGCTCTTGGGTACTCCGCCGGACGACGCCCGATTGCGCGAGATCACGCTGGGCCAGCACAGCAAGGAGGAATGGAGCGACGCGCTTGCCGGGCAAATGAGCGCCATGAGCGAGCAGCAGCGGCGCACGATCTCCGCCTATCTCGCGATTAACATGCCGCTGCCCGAGGGCGCGCTTGAAAAGACCGAAAGCCAGGGCGACGCCACCGCGGCTCTGCCGCCAGACGGGCGCGAGCTGGCATGGAACGAGTGTCAGTTCTGCCACTCGCTTTTTTCCAGTCACCTGACGCAGGACCGCGACGGCCAAGCGTGGCTGAACATGTTCGAGTCGCCATTCCATCGCGAGATCAAGATGAGCGCACAGCAGCGCGAAATATTCGCGCGCTACTCGGCCATCAACATGCCCATGCGCGTCGAGGACGTGCCGGCGGAGCTGCGATTCTAGGCAACGGGAGTCGACCATGAGCATATTTCGCTTCCACATCGGTATTTTCATAACGTTGGCCGCCGTGGTCCTGGCCGGATCGCTGCGCGCCCAGGGCGAAGATGTGTTCGCCTTCATTCCTCCAGGCGGAAAGACACTGCTGGCCGAGGTCGCCGGTGCCGCGCCCGCCAACGAAGTGCGGGCGCTCCTCACCGGCAAACGCACGCGCGCGGAGTGGGAGGCCTACCTGATGCAGCGCACTGCGGACCTTCCAGCGCTGCGCGACCTCGATGAGACCGGGATCGCCACGCTCGCCGACTATCTCGCTTTCAACATGCCGCTGCCCGAAGGCTCGGTGCCGGCGGATCCCGGCAAGGCGGACTGGAGCGCCGTGCTGCCGCCGGACGGACGCGATCTGACTCTGGAGAACTGCCAGTTCTGCCACATCATCACGGTGGTGGTGACCCAGGACAAGACGCAGGATGCGTGGCTCGGCACCATGAACAAGCCAAGCCATATCGAGATCAAGATCACGCCAGAGCAACGCCAGGCACTCGCCAGTTATCTCGTTCTGAACGGCGCGATTCCGATAGATCTGGTGCCTGAGGAACTGCGCGCGGGCGGCGCATCGTATTAGCTGGTGCGGCCTACCCCGACGCTATGACGGCAGGAACGCATGCTGTTCAACTCGCTCGGTTTCTTTCTCTTCCTGCCCCTGGTCCTCGCGGTCCATGCGGCTTTGCCCGTGCGACGGCGCTGGGCGTGGTTGCTCATCGCAAGCTATGCGTTTTATGCAAGTTTCGAGCCCTCCGGTGCGCTCTATCTCGCGGCGGTCACTCTGGTCATCTATGGCTGCGGCTGGGGCATGGGGCAATCCGAGCATCGTCCGGTCCGGATCGCGCTGCTGTCGGCCGGGCTTGTCCTCGTGCTTGGTCTGCTGGTCACATTCAAATTCTACGACTTTGTCGCCGGTGAGTTTGAGCGCGCCGGTGCCGCGCTGCTGGCGGCGGACGCAACCTTCGGCCTGCCCCGGCTCGGCGTCGCCGCGCCGGTCGGCTTTTCCTTCTACGCCTTCTCCGGCGCCAGTTACCTGATCGACGTCTATGTCAGACGGATTGCGCCGCAGCGCCATGGTGGCCATGTGGCGCTCTATACGGCCTTCTTCCCCAAGATCCTCGCCGGGCCGATCGAGCGCGCCACGACATTTCTGCCGCAGGTCGGCGCCGGGCTGCGCATCGAACCGGCAAATCTTGTTTCCGGCATGCAGTTGATCGGCTGGGGACTATTCAAGAAGGTGGTGATCGCCGACAATCTGGCGCCGCTCGTCGATCGCGCCTTCTCAATCGCGGCCTACGCCTCGCCGATTGAGCTGTTGATGGCCGTCTATTTCTTTGCCTTCCAGATCTATTGTGACTTTTCCGGCTACACGGATATCGCCATCGGCGTGGCGCTTATGTTCGGCATCACGCTGATGGAGAATTTTCGCCGGCCTTATCTCTCCCGCAGCACCGCGGAGTTCTGGGGGGGTCGCTGGCACATTTCCCTGGGCCGCTGGTTCCGCGACTATCTCTATATACCGCTGGGTGGCAGCCGGGCGGGGGGCGTACGACGTTATGCGAATCTGATGAGCGTCTTCGTCGTCAGCGGCTTGTGGCATGCGGGCCTCGGCTATGGCGTAGGATGGACATTCCTGGTGTGGGGCGCGCTGAACGGCTTTTACCAGTGGATCGGGCTTGCCACCGCGCCCCTGTGGCGTTGGCTCGGCGAGCGACTGCCGAAGGTGAGCGCCAGCACGCCGCTGCTGGTCGTCCGGGTTCTGGTGACGTTCCACCTGATTGCCATCGCCTGGGTCTTCTTCCGCGCTGCATCGGTCAGCGAGGCGGTCCTGATCCTGCAGAAAATCGCAGCCGGCATCGGAAAGATAGTGGCGCTGCTGCCGCGCTACCCGTTCACCGCCGAGCACTATCTCGGCTTCGCTCTGATAGCCTTGCTGATTTTCATCGAGATCCTCGACGAACGGCGCTCGATCTGGAAGCGGCTCGCCGCCGCACCGCTTGTGCTGCGCTGGGGCGTTTATTATGCGGGGATCTTCGCCCTGCTGATCCTCGGGCGCTGGCAGATGCGCGAATTCATCTACATGCAGTTCTGAGGCGCGAGGCGAGCGACAATGAAAAGCCTGCTGAAATCCGCCCTCGTCTTCGCTGGCATCGGCCTGCTCCTTTATGGCGCGGTGTATTATGCTTCGGAGCGGCTCGTCTACCGCACCGGCGACAGCAACCCGTTCTTCAAGATGGCGACCGCCGAAGAGCGCGCCTATGACTGGGTGATCCTTGGGGCGTCCCACGCCATGCCGCTTGATTTCGCCGATTTCAACATGCAAATGGAGCGCGAGACTGGGCTGCGCATCCTCAATCTGGCAACGCCGGGTACTGGGCCGCTCTACAATCGCTTCGTCCTTGAGCGTTTCCTGAAGCGGCATCGCACGCGCCGCGTGCTCTATGTGCTCGACTCTTTTGCCTTCTATTCAGCCCAGTGGAATGAAGACCGCTTCGCGGATGCAAAGCTCCTGCGGCGAACACCGTTCGATCCGGCGCTCGCCTGGCAGTTCCTGCGCTACAGCCTGGATGACGACGTCAAAGCGACGGCGGTGCTCGATTACGTCACGGGCTTTTCCAAGATCAACAACCGGGAACGCTTTAAACCCGACATCTGGGAGGGCGAGAACAAATTCGATCGCGTCGCCCGCCCGTCTACGGCTGCCGACCGCAAGCGCATCGAATATCTCTATCCTGAGGCTGCGCCCGATCCCGCGGTCTTTTCGCGATACCTTGCGGTCATGGAAACGCTCATCGCATTGGCCAGGCAGGAGGATGCGCTGGTGGTGGTGATCAAGATGCCGGTGCCCGCCCGATTTTACAGCCAGCTTCCCGATGAGGCGGCATTCAATGACGCAATCTCCCAACTGCTCGCCGCCGATAATGTGCCGTTCCACGACTTCTCCGGGGAAATGGACGAGCC